>JAYRFD010000918.1:0-2679 GCA_041908565.1 Polyangia bacterium
GCGCCGCCGCCACCGCCGCCGTCACGATGTGGACGCGCGCTTCCAAGCGGACGCCGGACATGCCCAGCGGTTCCTTGATGCCATCCTGCGCGTCGACAGTAAATTCTTGCGGAACGACGTGTAGGATCTCGCGATCTTGCGGGATCGACACGGCCTTGGCGGCGTCAATCACGCGCTCGATATCGCCGGTGCGGACCTCGCGATCGCGGATGGCAACCACGCCTTCGGAATGAAAGGCCTTGATGTGCGATCCGGCGATGCCGGCGTAGACCGTCGTGATCTCGACCCCGGCCATGTGCTCGGCTTCTTCGATGGCTTTCGAGATCGCAGCGACGGTGGCATCGATGTTGACGACCACGCCTTTTTTCAAGCCGCTGCAGGGCTGCGTGCCAATGCCGATGATGTCGACGCCGTCTTCTGTCACTTCGCCCACCAGGCAGGCCACCTTGGTGGTGCCGATGTCCAGACCGACGATGAGCTCTTCCCGCTTGGCCATGATTGCGCGCTTCTTTTCTGAACGGTTTCCGGCTGTCGATGCAAAAAGTCGGGCCCAGCGCCACCTGAGCGTCCATGCACAGGGGGCAGATTGGGCGCAGAACGACCCGAGATCTCGCAGCATGCCCAATCCCCGATCGCGTGGCCAATTTTTTGCCGACCGTCCGGGATCGGGGCCGACACCGCCTCGCATTCCAGCCCGGCCCGGGCCCAATGTGGGCAGGCATGCGCGGCGCAAGATCGACCCGCGAAGGCCGCCCCCGCTCTGCGCCCGTTTTACTTGCCGATCCTGCGCGCGTTTCAGCGACCGATTCGGCTTTTGATCAAGGATGCAAAGGCAGCCGCGTCGGCGCAGCGCAGGTAGGGGTTCTTTTGCAGCTCCCAGCCGATGCTGGACGTTTTCGTGTTGCCGTAGTCATGGCCGGGGTAGATGCGCGTCTCTTCCGGTAGCTCGCCAAGTCGCATCAGGCTGTGCCACAGCGTCGGGATGGTGCTGGGCGCGGCCGGTCGACCGCAGCTGCCGACGAACAGCGTATCGCCGGTGATCACCGCCCCCAGGTCAGGCAGGTAATACGACCGACCCGCCGCCGTATGCCCCGGCGTGGCCAACACCTGCACGGAAAGCGAGCCGAGAGACAACGTCTCGCCACCACGGAGGAGCTGCAGGCTGGGCGTGACGCCGGCCGCCAGGCAGGCCGCTTGCACCGCCTCGGCTTCGCCGGATCCGACGAAGACCGGCAGTGACCGGCCAGCCTGTTGCATCGGCTGCGTCGGCTGCAGCTTTTGCAAAAGCGGCGCCACGCCTTCGATGTGATCGAAGTGCGTGTGGGTCAGCCAGATGGCAGCGGGCGACCAGCCCGCATCGCCCAGCGTGCGCAGGATGCGGTCGACTTCAAAGGCCGGATCGACGATGGCGCACAGGCCGCTGTGCGGATCGCCGACCAGCGTGCAGAAGTTCTGCACCAAGCCGACTTCCACCTGGATGATCGCGGGCTTCATGGCGACGGACGAAGCCAATCAGACAAGCGAGGGATTGGTCAACAGGCGATCGATGATCTGCCGCGCCTGCCCGGCGCTGGGACGCGCCGCTTCATCGTCGGACAGAAGCGTTCGCAGAAAGGGCAGGATGTCGCGGGCGGTGGGCTGCACGGCGCTGACTTGCGCAAGCTCGACATCGTCAGGCGCCTGGCCCAGCGGAGCAATGGGCGGAACACCGCACACCATTTCGAACAGCACGGCACCGACGGAATACAGATCTGCGGCCGGGCTGCCGGGCTGTCCGTGCAGGCGCTCGGGTGCCAGATAGGCCCGCGTGCCGCGCGGAGCACTTTCGGCCTGCGCAGCCGTCGCTGAAATGCGCTGGGCAATGCCGAAGTCGCTGATCACCAAGTCGCCAAACTCGGGATCGGCTTCGTGCGCCAGCCACGATCGCACTGGGTCACGGAACAGCAGGTTTTCCGGCTTAATGTCGCCGTGGAAGATGGCCAGGGCATGCACACTGGCCAAGGCATCGGTCAGCTCGCGAAGCCGCTGCAGCGCGACGCGAACAGCCAGTGGACCGCGCAGCAGCCGAGCCCGCAGCGAGCCGCGCTGGCACAGCTCCATCGTCAGGAAACGGCCGGCCAGATCGGCGTCGTACAGGGCCAGCACCCCCGGGTGCTGCAGGGCCGACAGCAGCTTGGCTTCGTCCAGCACATGGTGCGCATCGATGCGGGAATCGAACAGCTTCAGCGCGACCGGGCAGCCCAGCTGAGCATCCTCGGCCACGTAGACCACGCCGCTTGCCCCGGCGCCCAGCTCTTGAACCAGGCGATATCGCGCCTGCGCCACATCACCCAGCAAGGTCGGCACCGCCGAAGCGACGATCAGGCCCGGTGCCGTCGCGATGGCCACAGGCAAAGGGGCCAATCGCTGCGGGCTTTTCGCCTGCGCGCGCTGACGATAGCGAGCCAAGGCGGTCGCCGAAATACCGCCGGGCTGGGCCGGCCAGTCCGCGATCAGCACATCGGCCAGGTCGGCCTGACTGCCCTCGACATCGCCGCGCTGCAGGCGTACCTCGCTGCGCAAAAGGCGCGCCGACACGGCGATCGCATCCGGCACATCGTGGCCGGAAGCGGGCTGTGGTGAACCCAATCTGTCTGTCGGCAGCAGCACCCGATCCAGCAGCCGCAGCGCGGCATCGCC
>JAYRFD010000919.1:0-1979 GCA_041908565.1 Polyangia bacterium
CGACGCCGATATCGAATTAAACGCTGTCAATAATTACTTCTATAACGTGGACCAGGCCGCCAACCCGGTGACTGGCTCGCGAAAGGCAACCGATCTGTGGAACACGCTGACCCACGAGATCGGCCACCTGATGGGGCTTGAGCACACCTGCAAGCGCACCGGCGACAGCATGCCCGCCTGCACCCGCGACGGCGCCGGCAGCACCGTGATCTCGTGCGGAATCGTCGAGGCCGGTCGACAGAGCAACCCGGCCTATCAAGCGATCTACGACACCACGATGTACCCGACAGCCGACCCGAAAGAGGTCAAGAAGCGTCAGCCCAAGGCGGATGATGTATCCGGCGTCGTCAACACCTACCCGTCGGCGATGAACCCGAACACGTGCACGGTGCCCGATGCGTACTCAGCCGGTCAGGCGACAGGCTGCAGCATGAACAGCCCCGGGGTTCCGACGACCGGTGCACAGCCCGGCGCCCTGGCTGCAGTCGGCGCACTGTCGACGCTGGCCCTTTTGGCGTTGCTCCGGCGGCGTCGACAGCGCATCGGCTAACGCCCCCCGCATCCCCTGGCAGCGACGATTCGCCGGCCTGGGCCGGGGGGCCTGGCCTGGTTACTTCACGTGGATGCGGCCGTCTTTGATCTCGATGTTCTCGCCGCCCTTTAGCGTCACTTCACCGCCGGCGTCCTTCACCTTGCACGGCCCCGATCCCTGGATCGTCGACGACGACGTGGTGCTGCCATCGAAGGTCACGGTGGTGTGGCTGCCGCTGCAGACCGCGTCGAACGTGTACTTCTTCGAGTCGCGGTTGTAGTAGCGAACGGTCACCGCCGCGCTGGCCACAAACGAAAACAGCGAGATCCCCAAGACCACCAGTGCCGAGAGCTTTTTCATGTCCTGCGTCCTTTCAATGCGTTGCGAGTTGTCCAGCCAAGCGTCGCCCACCGGACAAGCGCCACGGCGAACGATGACGAAAACGAAGCGAACCTATCAGTGCGACCTTGTGCCTGGCAAGCGACCCGACGACGCGGGCGACCGACAGGAACTCGGCCCCGACCCTAGACGCAGCCACTTATTCAGCGACAGACATGACTGCAGACATAACGATAAATAGATTTATTTATCATTATTAAATAGACTTCTCTCGCTACAAAACAGCCAAAATACCGCCACACACAATACCATATTAATTACAGAGATAACGATGGGGGCGGCGGATTCTGTTCGTCGGCGAATGCGCGTAGCTGGGAAAACCAGATCAGCTTGTCGGCGAAGCCGGGGAAGCTTTGGTTTAGGCCGCTGGGGTTGGGCACGACAAAGACGCGGCTTTTGCCGATGGTGTCGGGCTTGGGGCCGGCGCCGCCACTGTCTTTTTTCGCGAAGAACTCGCGATAGATCGAAAGGCCGACGAAGGCCACTACCTGCGGACCGAAGCGCAGGATCTTGGCCTGCAGGGCGACGCGTCCGTCGGCAAGCTCGGAACGGCCAAGCTCTGCAGCGGTGCGACTGGGGCGCGGGCACAGGTTGGTCAGGGCCAGGCCAAACTCGGGCAGGCGCCCATCTTCTTCGGCGGTCAGCAGCACCGGAGTCAGGCCGGATGCGTGCAGCAGGCGCCAAAACGGATTGCCCTTGCCGGCGAAGTGATGGCCGATCTGCGCTGAACGCAGCCCCGGATTGATGCCGACGAAAAGGACGCGCGGGCGAGGAAAAACCAGGTCGGGCAGCGCTTGCATCGCGCGACTATAAAGTTGGCAGCTTGCGGTCGGCGAGGACGTTGTACAAGGCCGCGATCCGCCCGCTTGAGTCAAGCTCGATGCCCAGCACAAAGCGCTGGGCGATGCCGGCGCGCGGCGCCTCTGCAGCTTGCGCGAACAAGGCCGGCAGCCCCGCCAGCGGCCGAAGCTGAGGCAGGTACGCTATCGACCCGCCCAAGCGCGGCACCTTGACCAAGAACAGCGACACCGACTTGCGACCACGGACC
>JAYRFD010000920.1:0-5325 GCA_041908565.1 Polyangia bacterium
AGGCCCGCCACGATAGCGACCGCGAAATAAAACGGTGCGGTCCGTCGGAAGGCCGTGCGTCCTGCCGTGACGCCGACAATCTGCAAGAGCGCTCGCCAACGCGCAAGCGGCGCCGCCTGTGCTTGCGCAGTCATCTGCAGCACACCGGCTTGCGTAGGTTGCGTGGGAAGCTCGACGGGACGATGGGCGGCAAGTCGAAGAAGACGGCGAGAGCCGGGATCAGCAAGGCGACGCGGGAAGCCGCCCGAAAGAGCGGCAGCACGAACAACGCGGCAGGTACTGGCCCCAGCCGCACGTTCACGCTGCGGCTAGTTGGCGATCGAGCAGAGGGTGGCCAGCCACTCGGGCATCAGGCCCAGGCCCAGCACCAGAAGCGCCGCGACCAGCACGCCCACCGACAGCGCCGTTGACGACAGCGGCTCGCTGGCTGGCTCGCTGCTTTGCGCCGGGGCGCGGAAGTACATCGCCGTGATGACGCGCAGGTAGTAGTAGACGCTGATCAAGCTGTTGGCGATGCCGAACAGGACCAGCGGCAGCATCGACGGCTTTTCCAGCGCGACGCGGAACAGGTAGAACTTGCCGAAGAAGCCAGCGGTCGGTGGGAAGCCGCCCAGCGACAGCAGGAAGATGGTCATGGCCAACGCCCCCGCCGGATGCCGCTGTCCCATGCCGGCCCAGTCGTCCAGCGTCAGGCGCTCGCCACCGCGCAGGTCACGGCTCAGCCAGCCCACCACGCCCATCGCGCCAACCACCGTGACGGTGTACGCCGCGATGTAGAACAGCAGCGGGCCACGCGCCGCATCGCCGACCACCGGCACCGCGATCAGACCGATCAGCAGATAGCCAGCGTGCGCAATCGACGAATAAGCCAGCATGCGCTTGATGCTCTCTTGATGCAGCGCTGCCAGGTTGCCCAGCGTCATCGTCAGGATGGCGATGCCATAGGCCGCATGAACCCAGCCTGTGTACGCCTGCAGCGAGTTGTTGGGGTCGCCCAGCGTCACCGCGAACAGGCGATACAGTCCAGCGAAGGCCGCCGCTTTGACACCGGTCATCATGAAGCCAGACACCGGCGTCGGCGCTCCGTCGTAGGTATCGGGCGCCCACATGTGGAAGGGCACCGCGGCGACTTTGAACAGGAACGACACGAAGATCAGCATCCAGCCGATGTAGAACAGCGGGCGGTTGGCGAAGCCCGGCGCTCGGCTGCGGATCTCGGACAGCACCGTGGTGCCCACGGATCCATAGATCAGCGCGATGCCATACAGCAGTAGGCCCGACACAAAGGCGCCGACCAGGAAGTACTTCATGGCCGCTTCCGCCGACCGCTGCGACTTGCGCCACATGCCGGCCAGGACGTAGACGCCCAGCGACATGGTCTCGACGCCCAGGAAGATGGTCACCAGGTCGGCGGCCATCACCAGGATCATCATGCCGGCCAGCGAGAACATGACCAGCGCGTAGTACTCGCCCATCTCAAGCCCGTGGGCTCGCAGAAAGGCCGGCGCCGTCATCACGCCCAGGATCGCGCCGACGATGCAGATGCCACTGACCATCAGGCCGAAGCGATCCAAGATCAGCATCTCGCGATACATGAACACGCCGTGGTCGCCGCCAAGCTGTCCAGGCAGCCACGCCACGACGGCCAAGATGCCCAAAAGCAGCAGCACCGTCACCGGCATCATGTACCCGCGCGAACCAGCCACCGGCAGCGGATACGCTTCCGAGGTCTCGGCGGGCATCTTCTTTTGGTAAGGCGCACCAACCAGCTTCGATCGCGAAAACGCGTCGAGCAGCATCAGCACCAGCCCCGCCACCGTCAAAAGCAAAAGGGGCGCGCTATTTTGCAGATCCGATACGTCGAAGGTCATCTGGGGCGCTCCAACTTATTTCGCCGTCGGCGCAGGGTGTAAAGCGGGCATCGCGGGCTGGCCATCGGCTGCCGGCTTGGCATCGGCCTTGGCTTGTGGGCTGCCGCCCAACATCCGCGGGGCATCGGTCGCCGGACCGGCCGCGTTCTTTTCTTTGAAGGCGGCCAGGGTCTTGGCCACCGCCGGGTCGATATCCGACAGGAAGGTCGACGGGTAGATGCCCAGCCAGAAGGCCATCACCAGCATCGGCAGCATCACCAGGCCTTCGCGCAGGCTGATGTCGTGAAGCTTCTTGTTCAGCGGGTTTGTCAGCGGCCCCAGCATCGCGCGCTGGAACAGCCACAGCATGTAGACCGCTCCCAGCACGACGCCGACCGCGCAGATGGCGGCCAGCAGCTTGGCGTTTTCAACCACCGCCGGGATGCCGATGGCATCGCGCGTCGCGCTAAACGTCCCCAGGATGACCAGGAACTCGCCAACGAAGCCAGACAGACCCGGCAGACCGACCGAGGCCATGGTGAAGATCAGCAGAACCACCGCAAAAAGCGGCATGCGCTGCCACAGGCCCCCGAACTCATCCAGGCGGCGCGTGTGACGGCGTTCGTAGATCACGCCGACCGACAGGAACAGACCGCCGGTCGAGATGCCGTGCGCCAGCATCTGATAGATGGCGCCGTTCATCGCGCGCGGGTTCAGCATGAACAGGCCCAGCACCACGAAGCCCATGTGGGCCACGGATGAATAGGCGATCAGCTTCTTGATGTCCGGCTGCGCGAAGGCCACCAGCGACCCGTAGACCACGCCGATCACCGCCAGCCACTGCAGGTACGGCGCGCACTGCGCCACCGCGCTGGGGAAGAACGGAATCGCGTAGCGCAAAAGGCCATAGGTGCCGAACTTCAGAAGCACGCTGGCCAGAATCACAGAGCCCGCGGTCGGCGCTTCGACGTGCGCATCGGGCAGCCAGGTGTGCAGCGGGAACAGCGGCACCTTGATGCAGAAGGCCAGCGCGAACGCCAGGAAGCACAGAAGCTGCTCTTGCGGCGTCAGGATCAGGTTGCGCATCGTGTCGTAGGCAAACGACCACTGCCCCGTCGCCTCGTGCGCTTTGATGTACATGTACAGAAGCGCGATCAGCATCAGCAGCGAGCCGACCATCGTGTACAGCACGAACTTGATGGCCGCGTACAGCCGACGCTCGCCGCCCCAGATCCCGATGATGAAGTACATCGGGATCAGCATCACTTCCCAGAAGACGTAGAAGACGAACAGGTCCAGCGCCAGGAAGGCGCCCAGCATGCCCGTCTGCAGCACCAGGACGGCGATGATGAACTCGCGGACCTTTTCGGTGATGGCGCTGACCGTCGACAGCAGCACCACCGGCATCAGGAAGGTGGTTAGCAGCACCAGCCACAGCGAGATGCCGTCGATGCCCAGGTGAAAGTGGATGCCCAGACTGGGTGCCCAGGCCCACTTGACGACGTGGTTCATGGCGCCCGGGTCAAAGCCCGAAAGCACCAGCAGCGACACAAAGAAGGTCGTCAGCGTGGTGCCAATGCCGATGCCGCGGTGCAGGCTCGCTTCCTCGCGCGGGACCACCAGGCACAGAAGAACGCCCAAAAGCGGCAGCAACGTGATTACAGGCAGGATCATGCTCATGGTCGCTGCTCCCTACTCCACCGTCACCGACAAGGGCTTGCGGGCCCCCAGGATCCAGTCGGCAGAGCTCTTGCCGACGTGCCAGACCGGGTCATGGGCTTCGACGACGATCCGGTACGTGCCCGGGTTCGCGTAGTCGTGAAAGAAGCCCTTTTCGGCGTGGCGAACGTTTTCTTCGTCGAACTTGCCGTCGCCGTCCCAGTCAATGCGATACACCAAGCGGCTGTTCGGCACTTTGCCCTCGCCCAGCACCAGGTTCACCTTGCGGCCTTCCTTGGTAACGGCGCCCTGCACACCGCGATACGGCAGCCAGAACGTCGACAGGAACAGCACGCTGGCAGCCCCCAGCACCACCGCAATCAGGTAGCGCTGCACGTCGCCGTTCTGCAGGCGCCGCGTGCGCGTCCCGAACCAGCCGACCACGGCCGGTCCGACTTTGGTCAGGCCGCCATCGACGACCACCGCATCGGCCACCCGCCACAGGACGCGGGAAAGCATCTTCAGGGGGCGCACGAAGATCAGGTCGTAGATCTCGTCGACGAAGTACTTGTTCCACAGCAGGTTGTACACCGGCTGCAGGCTGTTCTTGACGTTCACCGCCGTCGCCGAGATGCCACCGCGATACAGGCTGGCCGCCAGGCCAATGCCCGCGATCGAGATGACCGTAGCGCCTGCCATCAGACCCCACTCCAGCGCGTGGCCGTGCGGCTCGGGGCTGGCGGGAACGATCGCCGGCACCAGCCAGTGCTCGAAGAAGCCCGTGAAGTGCTCAATCGACTCGGGCAGGCCGTGCGTCATGACCGCTGGCACGCCGATCAGACCCGACAGCACGGCGCCGATCGCCAGCACCACCAGCGGCAGCGTCATCTCGGGCGGCGACTCGTGCAGGTGGTGTTCCTGTTCGTGGGTGCCACGGAACTCGCCCGTGAACACCATGAAGTACAGGCGCCACATATAGAAGGCCGTACAGAAGGCGGCCAGCGTCAGCGTGCCCCACAGGAACTTGGGATACAGGTTGATCAGCATCTGCTGCGTCGGGTTCGCCGTGTCCGCCATGATGAACTTGCTGGCGAAGGCCCCGGCCAGGATGGCGTCTTTGCTGAAGAAGCCAGCGAACGGGAAGATGCCGGCGATGGCCAAGCAGTACACGAAGAAGGTCCAGCGCGTGATCGGCATGTGCTTGCCCAGGCCGCCCATCTTGGTGATGTCGCCCTCGCCGCCCATCGCGTGCATGACCGAGCCAGCACCCAAGAACAGGCCGGCCTTGAAGAAGGCATGCGTCATCAGGTGCATGACACCCGCCACATAGGCCCCGGTGCCAACGCCGACGAACATGAAGCCAAGCTGGGACACCGTCGAATACGCCAACACCTTCTTGAAGTCGCGCTGCACGATGCCGATGCTGGCCGCCATCAAGGCCGTGATGGCACCGACGCCAGACACCAGCATCTGCGCCGCCGACGGCGTGATGTCGAAGATGCCGTGCGTGCGGGCCACGACATAGACACCGGCGGTGACCATGGTCGCGGCGTGGATCAGGGCGGACACCGGCGTGGGGCCGGCCATGGCGTCGGGCAACCAGACGTACAGCGGAATCTGCGCGCTCTTGCCCATGCAGCCGATGAACAGGAACACCGCCACCCAGTAACCGGCAGGCCAGCCCATCCAGAACGGCTTGCGAAGCTCGTTCACGATGCTGCCAAGCTCGGCGTACTTGACGGTGCCGACCAGCGTGTACAGCAGGCAGATGCCCAGCAAGAAGCCGAAGTCACCGATGCGGTTGACGATGAATGCC
>JAYRFD010000921.1:0-5367 GCA_041908565.1 Polyangia bacterium
GGGCCGGCAAATTGGGGCCGTGGGTTGCGCAAGCTCTTGCAGGTCGGGGATGCCTCTGCGCACTCTGTCTGGGTGATGCGACACCAGACGGCCGGCAACGTCCCCGCCGAAATGCCGCGGCCCCTGCGCGTGGGCCTGGTCAGCTCGGTGGGCGGGCACCTAAAAGAGCTTCTGGAGCTGCTGCCCATCCTGTCGCGCTGCGATGTGTTCTTGGTCCTAAACGACGAAGCGCCCTGGCTGTCACCGACCGCGCTGCCCAGTCAGCCGATCCTTCGGCGCTATCGCATCACACATGCCGAGCGCGATCTGCGGCAGCTTGTCAACCTGGGGCAAGCCGCGCAGCTTCTGGTGTGCGAGCGTCCCGATCTGCTGATCTCAACGGGGGCATCGCCGGCCGTGCCGTTTTTTCTGCTGGGGCGGGCGCTGGGCATCCAGACGCTGTTCATCGAAGACTTCAACCTGGTCGAACAGCCGTCGCTGACCGCGCGCTTGGTGTACCCGCTTTCGCACCACTTTTTTGTCCAGTGGCCGCAGCTTCTGTCAACGTTTCCGCGGGCCCGCTATGCCGGGTCGCTGTTTTCTCCGTCGGTGGGCGCATTGCAGCCCGGCCCAGCCAGCGACGCTTCTGTTCCGACCGATGAGCCCCGCCTGTTCGTCGCCTTGGGCACCAGCGATCGACCGATGACGCGGGTGCTGCGCTGGATCGATGCGCTGATCGCAGCCGGTGATCTGAAGGGATCGGTCTTGGTGCAAGGCGCATCCGGCGGATACCAGCCCGCGGGCTTTCGCTTGGTGCCGATGTTGCCCGAGCCCGAGCTACTGCAGCACCTGCGTTCGGCGCAGCACATCGTCTGCCACGGCGGCTGCGGCGTGCTGGGCAGCTGCATGAAGCTGGGGCGGCGACCGATCGCGATTCCTCGACGGGCCGATGTGGGCGAGGCGATCAACGACCACCAGATCATGCTGTGCCGAGCGCTTTCCAGTTCGGGCCTGGCCACCTTGTGTCAGTCGCAGGACGACCTGAAAGCGGCGCTGGCTTTGCCGGAAGTTCCGCCGCATCGGCCCGTCGCAGAACCAGGCTTGGGCGAGTCCGATCCAGCGGGCCGGCCGCCAGGCGACGCATCGCCTTCGCTGCTTTCCGCGGTGGCGCAGATCCTGGCCGACTTGGCGCGACAGAAGGGACGTCGCCCGACGGTCTAGGCGTCGCTTGCGTTGGTCGCTGGTGGCCGATCGGAAGGCGGGGCAGAGCGAGCTTACGATGCGCTGGCGGGGGGCGAAGCGGGGCTGTTTTCCGTCGCGGCCGCGCTGCTCCTGACCGGAGCGCTGGCCGGCATGTCGACCGCATCGCGTTCGTCGGGCACTTTGGGAATCAGCGGCGCATAAAACGTGCGGCTGAGCAGCGTGTAGTCATGGCTGGCCACTGCCATCACGATGCGATCTGGGACCTCTTCCAGCGCGATGTCCAGGCGTCGGAAGTCCTGGCTGTAGCGGTACTTGGCCTTGCCCTTTTCGACGAAGCCTTCGATGCGCATCAGCGTCTCGGTGCGGATCTGTTCGCGACCGATCGAGCCGTAGCCTTCGATGATCGGCAGATCTTCTTTGCCGGCCCGCTGCACCATCTTCAGCAGAAGATCGAAGGTGCTGTTGACGCGCTGCACGCGGACGCGCATGCCATCGCCGCTGACCACGTCGCGCAGCACGATGTTGGGCGTCTCGTACCACGTCACGCGGGCCAAGGGGTGGCCGGGCGTGTCGCTGAGGCGATCGTTGAAGGCGCGCACCGCAGAGCGCAGCGCTTCGACAAGCTCGAGGTACTTGAGGGTGACCGCTTGCGACAGCACGACGTGGCGCTGCGCAAAGTCGGCATCCAGCTGTGCCAGGTGCTTCACCGACGCATTTTCGGTGTCGGCGATGTTCAGCAGCCGGGCACGAATCGACGGCAGCCGCTCGGTTTCGTCGCTGGGGGTGTAAGCGGCAGTCGTTGCCGGCGGCACCACCATGCTGGGTGGAATCAGGACCGACGTCGGGCGGTTGGTAGAGACCGAAAGTCCGTGGGGGCGTGGCGCGGATGGCGGGGAGTTGCCGTCTCCTGCACTGCCCCCCGCAGGTGCATCGAGATTGGCCATGGCAGCAGTATAAAGGAAAAACCTCGGTCAAAGACGCGCAGTCTCTGACGCTTGGTCCCGTCGACGTTGCCGCGGGTTTGGGGCGTCGGCAGGCCTGGCTTCCGCAGACGGTGGGCCGTCGCTGATCCCGGGGCTCTCTGTCGCTGGTCCGAGGTCTTTTGGCTGCCGATCAGGGGTCAGTCCATCGCTGAGCTACGCCCGCTACGCGGTCGAAGTGAGGCCGAAGCGCGACCGAAGTGCGACCGAAGTGCGACCGAAGCGCAAGCGGTCAGGGGACAAAGGTGCCACCGCTGCACGCCTGCATGACGGCGGCGCTGGTGAACGTCGGGCCGTACATCTGCTGGGTGTACGAAAGCTGCAGGCCGGCGTCGCTGAGCTTGCAGCCTCCGACGCGGTTCATGGTCGGGCAGGCAACCGTCGACCACGTGCCGGGCGCGCAGTTGTTTTTGTATACGTCGACGACGCTGGCTGGGCCGCTGTACTCGATGCAGACGCTGTTCTGCGCTCGCGTGTCGCACGATCCCGCGATGCCGGAGGAGCCTCCGCCGTCGCCGCCACAAGCTGCAAGAAACACCAGAACCATTGCCAGACGCATGAAGACTCCTTTTTGCTGTGAGCTGCCCATTGTGGGCGGGGTTGTATCGAGACGGGCTGTATCGAGACGGGCTGTATCGAGGCGAAACATCGCGGACTTAGAAGCGCCCCGACAGCGTCACGCCGCCGCCGTTTTGCGTCGAGTACGGCAGGATGTGAACGCGTTCCAGGAACGTCTGGCCGCTGCCGCCGCGTCCGCGAGCGCCGGCGATGATCATCGCCAGGCCGGCGACCTGCGCCGCTCCGTCGAGCAGCATCCACGTCCAGGCCCAGGTCTGCAGACCCGATGCTCCTAGGAAGTCGCCATCGCAGCGGCTCAATGCGCAGAAGCCGCTTAGGAACGGACCGGCCACCGGCAAGAGCAGAGACGAACCCGTTGCCGTCGAGCCTTCGATCAGCGTCATCAGGCTGCCCATGATCAGGGCCGGGGTGTAGCCCACGCTCAAAAGCACAATGCCGCCGGCGATCAGCCCGCTGCGTCGACTTGTGGGGGTTCCGCTGTGATGCAGGAATAGATCGTTGCCGCGGCGTTCCCAGGTTCCTTTGCCGGCCAGCAGCAGATCCTGCGGCAGAAGCAGCACGGCACTGCTGGGCAACACCGTCGGGGCCGGGGCCTGCGCCGGGACATACAGCGCACCGACCGGAGGCGGTGTGTAGGGCATGACCGGGGGCTGCATCGGATCGGCCGTGGGCTGGATCGGATAGGGAATGCTTGCACCCCGTGCCGTCGTCGAGCCACTTGGCTGCGGCTGAACCTGCACCTGAACCTGCACCTGCGCTGGAGCCGTCACGACCGGCTGGCCCTGCAGTCCCATCGTCGAGTCGACCTGGGCAGAGGCCACCGATTGCCAAGCCAGCGGGGTCACAGCCAAGGCCAACAGCGAGGGGATAAGACGCATCGTCGGGCTCCTTTTGTTGCGCGAGTTCTGAAGCGGCGGCGCCGTGCAGCCAAGCGACTGTGGCGCGCGCTTGTCTCAGAACAAAAGCAAGCTCGGTGCCAGCCCCTGCGCCCCCTGATTCCCCGCTGTTTTGCGTCCCTCTCGTCGCAGAGCGTGCTGCGGACGCTGGTCGAATTCGTCCAACGCCCCGTCCATGGTCGATTGCGGCCAGCCCCAAAATGGCCACCCCCGGCGCGTATCCCCCCGGCGCGTATCCCCCGACGCGCCGTCGCCCAGCGTCCGAACGACGCCGGCTGCGCGTCTTACTTCAGGATCATCTTGAGGTCGTTCCAAGTGACGGTGACCGTCAGCGTATCGCCCTCTTTGGTTGCGGTCGGGGGAGTCGCTTCGATCTTGGCCAAGGCGGCGGGTAGCTGCATGGTCCCCAGATCGGGCGGCATCACGGTTCCGCCGTCCGGCATGCCGGTGCCAAAGTCTGGCGTGGCGGCGCCGCTGGGGACGATGAAGGTGGCGGCCATGACCGGCGGGCTGGTGCTGCCGTTGCCGGTCAGCGTGAACTTGCCCGACGACAGCGTCCCGCGCCCTTCGTTGCCGACGGCGTCGCGCACGACTTCTGGATACGCGTACCAGACGCCGAACGGAGCATCGCTGGGCAGCTGCAGGCTGCCGGTCAGTGTGTCGCCGCCGCCCAGCATCAGCGAAAGCAGCTTGGGCGACTCGGCCGGTCCCAGGTAGACCCGGACGCTTTGGTTGTTGGGCAGCTTTTTGTCGTCGGCCAGGCGCAGGGACAGGTTGACCTGCTGACAGCGCTGGACGGATGCCGGCGCGGCGTCCATGGCGACTGGAATCGGTGGCACGCGATCGCCTTCGGGGTTGGCTTCGACCGTCAGCTTGACGACGCCGGCCTCGGTATCGACGGGGGTGCCGCCGCGTGGGTCGATGACCTTGTACCGTGTGTCGGTGGCGGCACTGCGCCGCACACGCAGCACGCGTCCGCCGGTGCTAAGGGTCACTTGCCCTTCAAGAGCGTAGGTCCCGGCGCTGAGCGTGGTGGGCACCTGCAGCGAGATTGTGCCGCTGCCGCCCGGCAGCACCGCCGGCTCTAGCGTCGGGTCAGCGCCTGGCGAGGTGTCGGCGACCAGCCACCACTTGCTC
Source organism: Polyangia bacterium (assembly GCA_041908565.1). Taxonomy (GTDB): domain Bacteria; phylum Myxococcota_A; class Polyangia; order Palsa-1104; family JAEUJZ01; genus JAEUJZ01. The sequence goes on from JAYRFD010000921.1 coordinate 4,775, forward strand.
TCTTTGACGCCGCAGATGTCGTCGCCCAGCGAGATCTGAACGCTGACGCGATCGCCTTGCTTGACCGGATTGCTGCCGCTCAGCGTCACGGCCGCCACCTTCAGCGACGGGGCCGAGCTGGCCGTGGTGTACGACGTGGCGATGCTGGTGAAGCTGGCGCCAGTGGCCTGCATGGTCTGGCCGCCTTCGTATTCAACCAAAAAGCCCATGCTGTTGCGTCGGGCGATGGCCACGGGCTGCCCGGTGGCGCTGACCAGCACGGCTCGTTCGACATAGTAGGTATCGGCGGCGTCGCACTTGCCGAAGGCGCGCATGCCGCTATAGATCCCGCCGCTGCCTTCCAGCGTGACGCCAAAGGTGGCACCACTTACGCCGCGCATCTCGGCATATAGAGACCTGGGTAGCTGGTTGTCTTTGGTTGCTGGGTCCAGCTCTGAAACTTTTTTGCAGCCGCCGCCGTCGGCTTGTTCGGGGGCGCCCCCCTTGCTGCACGCGGCGACGATTGGCAGCAGACCGGCGACGGAAAATATCGCCGCATGTGATGAGAAAATTCGACGAAGAGACTGTGCATGTCCTGCGCTCATGGCCGCGCA
>JAYRFD010000922.1:0-2754 GCA_041908565.1 Polyangia bacterium
GTCGGACATGGTGGCCGTGGGCAGCTTTTGCATGGACCGCTATGAAGCGCCGAACCAGGCCGGCATGCCGCCTCTTGCGATGCAGACCGCCAAGGACGCGACGGATTTCTGCACGACCCGCGGTAAGCGCATGTGCACCGAGGCCGAGTGGGTCCGCGCCTGTCAGGGACCCAGCGGCAATCCCTTCCCCTATGGCAAGACCTACCAGCGCAGCCGCTGCAACGACGACAAGGTATGGAAGGTGCCTAGCTGGTCCACGCTGGCCACCTGGCCCAGCGCGGCGGCCCAGGCCGAAGCCAAGCGGCTGTATCAAGCCGATCGCAGCGGATCGCGCACGGGCTGTGTCTCTGCCGAAGGAGTGCACGATCTAGCCGGCAACGTCGCCGAGTGGGTCGTGCGATCGTTTCCCAACGCCAAGAACTACGACCACGTGATGAAGGGCTGTTACTGGTCGGGGTGCTATGGCGGGTCGCCGCCGGGCTGCAGCTTCGTAAACCCTGCCCATCCGGGGTCGTTTCGCACGTACGAAGCGGGCTTTCGCTGCTGCCTGTCCCCTCGCTGACGCGGCGTCTTTACGACACGAAAAGCACAGCGCAGGCGATCGATCACTTTTCGCCGACCGGAAAGCGCAGGGTCAGGTCTTGCAGCAGACCGCGCTGCGGCTTCAGCGTGCCGATGATGCGGTCAATGCACTGGCGCAGCGCTTCGTCCCCCTTGGTATAAAACGTCTGCGTCGGCAGCCCAGGAGCCGCACGCACGGTCACATCCAAGCTGCGGTTGTCGCCGGCCAGGCTGGCGCATTCTTCTTCGGCGGTGGCGACCGCCAGATCGACGGCTTCGCTGTCGCTTGGCGTCTTCAATTCGACATCCACATCGAAGGTCCGCGAAGGGGGCAGGTCGACTTGGATCAGAAGCGGCTCGGCACAGTTGGAAAGCGAGGCCGGCGTGTTGGGATGAAACACCACGCGATGCGGCGCCCCCTTGCTGCTTAGGATCACAGCCTGCAAGTGCGACTGCGTGCCGCCGGTGTGCGAACAGCCATCGCGCACCGCAGCCTGCGCCTGTCGCAGCCGACTGTAATAGGCCGGTATCGACGATCCGCGCGAGCTATCGGGGGCCAGACGCGGTCCGGCGAAGTCGCGCACTGCTTCGCTGGGCTCGTGCTGGTTGCGACGGTAACGAGCCAGGCTCTCGCGCCGTTCGTCTTGGCCGCTGCCGTCTTTGGCGGCACTGGCGGCGATGGCTTTTTCAAGCAGGCCGCAGGCCCGCGCAATGTCGGAATCGATGTAGAACGCCACCTCGGCCTGCGCATCCAAGCTGCCGGGGCTGTCTGGGTACCTGCGCGCCAGCCACGCCGCCGCTTGCTGCGCCGCCACCTTGGCCCCCGCGTGCAGAGCCGGCGCGATCAGCCACGTCACATCCGATTCACTTTTGGCGGATGCAATTCGATCGGCCATCCATTTTTCCACGATCGGCAATGGCGGCTTGGGCAGCGCGGCCAAGAAGCGCAGCGCCTTGTTGGCATCGCTGCTTTTGGGATAGCGCGACAGATACGCTTCGGTGGCGCGACGGCCGGCTTCGTTCTGCTGATCGCCGACATCCAGGCGCAGGATCTCCCAGGCTGCAGCGGCCGCTTGCGCATCGCTGCCGTGCTCTTGCACGCGGCGAAAATACGTCCGCGCTTCGTCGAAGCGACGCGCCACAAGCAGGCGCTGCGCCATGCCCAGCTGCAGCTCCACTTTCTTGGGAGACTTGTCGGCGACCGCCATGGCCTGATCGACCGGCACGACGTGCTCGGGCAGATCGCGCAGCCACTTGGCCAGCTTGTCCCAGGTGCCATAGCCGCTCTGTTTGATGGCTGGCAGGCCCTGGCGATCGAAGGCGACCAGCGTCGGGAACGATGACAACCCCAGGCGCCGCATCAGCACACTGCCCGTCTCGCCTTCTGATCCGTCATAGATGACGACGTGCAGCTTTTCCAAGGCACTGGCCGCCCCTGGCTTGCGCATGTCGCGCGCCAGAATCTTGCAGGGCCCACACCACGTCGCGGAAAAGATCGCCACCAGCACCTTGCCCTGATCGTTGGCGGTCGAAAGTGCCTGTTCAAACGCGGGCACAGGCTGCGTGAAGTGGGGACCGGCCAGCGCGATCTGCGGTGCGACCGCGATCACGCCAAGCGCGAACAGCACGATGCGAATCAGAGACAACATCAGCGACCTCGGTGTGGGGGATGCAAAGAACGCGCGCGGCCTGCGGCCATCGGGCGGGCGCGGCGCGCGACGACAGTAGCCTCGATCGCGGCTGTCATGCGAGCACAACGAAGATCGATTCAAAGCGAGCGCGGTCAGCGGCTGCTGTGGCTCTTTAGGCTTGTCGAGCGCGCACAGCGGATCGGCGGCTTACAAGCGCCGCCAAAGCCACAGAGAGCGCCGCCATGAACAGACCGAAGGGGCCAGAAGAGGTGCCGCCGGCCTGGCTGCAGCCAAACATTCCTTTGGGCTTGCTGACCGCAGGCACTGCCGTCGCGGGGGCTGGGTCTGAAGCCGCTGCAGAAGCCGTCGCCGGTGCGGCAGTCGGCGTGCCGGCAGGGGCGGCGGTTGCGGGCGCAGCGATGTCATCGGCCTGGCAGGTGCGCCAGCGCTCGTTGCGTTCGGCATTGTGGAATTCGCGACAGTGCGATGGCTTGCCCAGGTAGCCATGACAGACGGCGCCGATCGCCAGTCGATCGCACTCGTTCTTGTCCCGGCGACAGAC
>JAYRFD010000923.1:0-1779 GCA_041908565.1 Polyangia bacterium
ACATACGTATGCGGCCAACATCCTTCTTAGCGATGTTGTGTTAAAGGCCGCTTGCGATTCGTCTTTATCTGTATTGAAAAATAAAAATGCGACCAAGGCGGGTCCCAGAGCCCCCGCGCGGCCAGCGTTCTTCGGGTCGGTCCTTCGTGGTATGCAGCGGCGTGACTACTTCCCAGGCCAACGCACCCAGCCTCGTCCATGCCAGCGACGCCACCACCGGTTCCGATCCGGCGTCCGCGTATCGCCACCGACTGGGTGAAGCGGAAGCGCAGGCCGCGGCCTTGGATGTCCGCGCAGGGCGCATCGGGCTTTCACGCTTCGTGGCGTTCGCGGTGGCCGTCGGGATGCTGATCGCCGCTTTTGACCACATCCCCAAGCAGGCCCCACCGGCCCTTTTGTGGCTGGGTTTTGTGATCGCTGCAGTCGGCTTTGTCTGGTTGGTGTTCCGGCACGCCGCGGTGATCGATGCTCGCGATCGTGCGTTGCACTTGGCGGCGGTCAATCGGCAGGGGCTGGCTCGCGTCGACGGAAGCTGGGCGCAGCAAGTGGCCCGCCCGCTGGTTCAAAGCGTGCGCAAGCCGCCGTACAGCGAAGACCTGGACTTGTCCGGCGTGGCGTCGCTGCAGCAGCTATGCGACGTGACGCATACCGAGCCTGGCGAAGCAGCCCTGTTCCGTGCCTTGGCGCGTGCCGCCGCCCCCGAGGTCGATGCCGAGCCGGTGCGGGCCCGACAAGCCGCGGTGCGCGATCTGGTCCCGCGTCTGGATCTGCGCCAAGCCTTTGAGGTCGCCGGTCGCCGCCTGGGCTCGCCCGACGGGTACAAGCCCAATCCTGAGCCCTTTCTGCGCTGGGCCGAAGGGCCTGCTCGCGTCTCTTCGCTTTTGCCTTGGCCGGCGGTTCTGTCGCGGCTTCCCTGGCTTTCGATGGCGCTGCTGTTGCTGTGCGTCCTTGTTCCCAGCACCGCGCGTCTGCTGGGCGTTCCTCTGATTGTTCTTCTGTGCGTGCAGGGGCTGGTGCTACTGCGCACGGCTCCGGCGATTTCGCGCTTGATGACCACCGTCGCTGCGGGCGAGGTATCGCTGTCGGCTTACGGCGACATGCTAGAGCTTTTGGCCAGCGCGGACTTCACGGCGACCGACAACCAGATCCTGCAGGCGAACGTACGCAGCGAAGGGCAGGGGCCGGCGGCGCTGATGCGGCGCTTGCAAGGCGACTACAGCTATCTGGAACTTCGCCGCAACCCGCTTGTGTGGTTCCCGCTGAACATCGTCTGCCTGTGGGATCTGTTCTTTGCGCTGCGCATCGAACGCTGGCAGGCGCAGGTCGGTCCCCGTCTGCGCGGCTGGCTGCAGGCCGTGGGCGAGCTGGAAGCGCGATCGAGCCTGGCCACCTTGGCCTTCGACCATCCAGACTGGGTCTGGCCAGAATTTGTCGACGGAGGCGCGACCTTTTCAGCCGAAGCGCTGGGACATCCGCTGCTGCCGGCTGCAGCGCGTGTTGCAAACGATGTGACGCTGCCCGGTGCGGGTCAGGCCTGGCTGATCACGGGATCCAACATGTCCGGCAAGAGCACGCTGTTGCGCGCGATTGGGCTGGGCCAAGTGATGGCGCAGGCCGGCGGTCCCGTGTGTGCGCGGCGCGTGACGCTGTCGCCACTTTCGTTGCGCACGGTGATGCGAGTTGACGACAGTCTGGCTCGCGGCGTCTCGCACTTTTATGCCGAGCTACAGCGCCTAAAAGACGCGGTCGATGCCAGCCGCGGAAGTCCCCCCTTGTGCT
>JAYRFD010000924.1:0-3988 GCA_041908565.1 Polyangia bacterium
ACGTCGTTGCCGTCGACGCGGATGCCCGGAAAGCCATAGGCCAGGGCCTTGTGTGCGATCGACTTGGCGGCCGTCTGCACGGTGGCCGGCGTCGAGATCGCCCAGCCGTTGTTGCGGCAGACAAAGATGCACGGCGCCTTCCACACGCCCGCGAAGTTCAGGCCGACGTGGAAGTCCCCGGGGGATGCCGTGCCTTCGCCGAAGTACACGACGCTGACATCGTCTTTGCCCAGGATCTGCGCTGCCCGCGCCGTCCCCACCGCCTGCGGGATCTGCGTGCCGACCGGGGACGAGATCGAAACGAAGTTGCCGGCACGGAAGGTGTGATGCACCGGCATCTGCCGGCCCTTGACCGGATCTTCCGCGTTGCCGAATAGCTGATTGGTGAAGTCGCGCAGCGTGTAGCCGCGCCAGAAGGCGATGCCCGGCTCGCGATACGACGGATACACCCAGTCGGTCTGCCGCAGGGCGTACGCCACACCGACGTGCGTCGCTTCTTCGCCCAGCGACTGCATATAAAAGCCCAGGCGCCCGGTGCGCTGCAGCTTCATGAAGCGGTCGTCGACCAGGCGGACCTTCAGCATCTCGCGATAGATGCGCAGGCCGTCCGCATCCGAGATCTTCGGCACCAGGGCCGGATCGACATCGGGTCGCACGTTGCCTTCGTCGTCAAGAATGGCAAAGGGAGGCGGCGGATCACCGGCTTCCAGGATGGTCAGGCCAGGGGCAGTCGCTTGAGTCATAGCGCTCCCTTGTATTCGCCCCTGCACGGCGGAGTCAATACGAAGCTTTCAGCGGTCGGGGGCCGCCCGCGGCTCGCCGCTCGGTCGCCCGCAGGCCCCTACCCTTGCGACTGCAAATCGCATTACCCTGGGCCGTCATGGCTGCGACCGATTCTCCGACGATTGCGCTGTATACGTGCGCCGCGTTTCCCAACCTGTACGAAGACGACCTGGGGCTGCCGGCGGCACTGGCCCGCCACGGACTGCATGGATTCGCCCAGCGCTGGGATCAGCCGGAACGCCAGCCGTTTTCGGCGGGGCTTCTGCGATCGCCCTGGGATTACTATCTGCGCCCCGACGAATTCCACGCTTTTCTGGACACGTACGAACGATCCGGTCGTCCGCTGCTGAACCCGGTGCCGCTTGTGCACTGGAACTTCGACAAGCGCTACCTGCTGGACCTGCAAGCGCAGGGTGTGCGCATCGTCCCAACGCAGATTATCGACACGCTGACCGACGATGTTCTGCCGTCGCTGTGGCGCGATCTGGGCGAGCTTGTCATCAAGCCCACGGTGTCAGCCGGTAGCTGGCGAACCCTGCGACTGCCGGTCGGCGTCAGCTTGCCAAAAGATCCGCCGGGCCGAACGCGCGGCGCGGTGCAAGACAGCCCCAGCCCGCAGCCCAGTGCCTATTTAGTCCAGCCATTCTTGCCGCAGATCTTCGATGGCGAGTGGTCGCTGATTTTCTTCAACGGCCGCTTCAGCCACGCCGTGCGCAAGCGCCCCAAAGCCGGAGAGTTCCGCGTCCAGGAACACTACGGCGGCACGCCCGAAGCGGTGCAGCCCAGCGACGCGCTCTTGTCGCAAGCGCACAGGTCGTTGAGCGCTCTTTCGCGCATTCCGAACGCCGCCTGCAGTGGCATGCCCTGCTATGCCCGCGTCGACGGTGTCTGTGACGGAGAACAGTTCCTGCTGATGGAGCTTGAGCTGATCGAACCAGCCCTATTCTTTCGCCATACCCAAGGCGGCGAAGACCGCCTGGCCCTGGCCGTAAAACAGGCGCTGCAGTGCTAAGCCACGCCGATCCGGGAAAAATCAAATGCGGCGAGAAGAAGCCAAGCTGCGCGGGTGGGGAAGCGATGTTGCAGGAAGCAGGGTCGCCGAATCGCAGATCCGATCGGGCGTTCCAACGGGGGAATCGCGGCGAGGAATGACGTTACGGGGCGACGCTGCGTGTTGGTCACGCAGCGCAGCAGACCATGCGACTAGTTGCCGCGGCCGTGGGCGCGACGCGTCGCGGTAAAGCGGCGCCGCAGAAGCAGCAGCGCACTGGCCCCCAAGAGCAGGCCCAGCGAAGTCGAGACACCCGGCGTGGCCGATCGAGCCCCACCCAGCGAGCAGCCGCCCATGCCCAGCGCGCGGCGGATGATGTCGGTGTTGTCGACGACGACTTCCGGCTGGCCGACTTCACGCAGAAGCTGGATCTGTTCGCTGAAAGGCGCATCGATCGTCCCGTATTCGCTGTTGTTCACCTGATCGATCGTGAACTGACGGCGCAGGCCCGATGCCAGCTCTAGCGTCGCGGACGTGTATCGCTGCTGCGAAAAGAAACCGCCGCAGTGATAGGTCAGCGTCGCCACGTGGTCGTTTGAATAGTTGGGCAGGCTCGGGTTGTAGCTGAACACCGGATCGCTGTTCATGTCTTCCGGAGACAGCGTCGAATACAAGCGCGTCAAGGTCGGGTGCACGTTGAACAGCCCCGCCGCTTCCAGCGTTGGGTCGGCGATCTTGGTCTTCAGCTCGTCGGCCAGGCCGCGAGCCTGGTTCGGGAAGTCGGCCAGCTTGGCTTCGATGTCGACGTACTTTTCAGGGTGCTGCGCGCGATCCGACTGGATGTAGAAGCGGAAGCGCTGGAAGTACGAGGCCAGGCTGACGTTGGCGCTGGCCAGCGACGCCGGCAGCGGCAGCGCGCGCGACAGGATCGACGTCAGCTGACTGTTCAGAACAAACATGGTCAGCGCCTGTTCGACAAACGTCGTCGGGTCGGTGGTCGTGATCAGGCTGGGCAGCGCATCGAAGCGACCGCCGCGATCCAGCACGCCGCGCATCACTTGCGAAGGGCCCGCGTATTCGGTGACGAACGCGTGCTTGCCTTCGGCTTCGCCCACCGCCTTGATGATCACGTCGTTGTAGTTGCGGCCCGCGTTCAGCCAGTTGATCTGCGCCTCGTTGACGACGGTGTGATAGTAGTTGCGTGGGATCGCTCGGCCCGCCCCCAGCATCCACACCTGCACGCCCATGTTGGGCGTCGCCGCCACCGACGTCAGGATGATCGGGATCATCGGCAAGTCGGACTTGTAGCGCAGCACCACCGGCTGCAGATCGCCCGCCGACAGGCCAGCCTTCAGCTTCAGCGCCAGGAAGAACGCGCCAGGACGGATGTACGGGCTGACCACCGTGTCGGTGCCCGAGGGAACAAAGTACTTGTTGTCCTTCAGCCAGTTGAACATCGCGTCTTTGTTGTCGGCGCGCAGCACGGCGGCTTGGTACGGACCGATGCTCTCTTGAAACACCAGCGGCGACGGCGCCTGCGCGGGCGGAACGGGACTGCCACCGGCGGCGTCTTCGGATGCCGAGGCGCCAAACGCGGCGTTGCGCGAAAGCCCGCTGCCGCACTGTTCATAGACGCGGTTCAAGCGATAGCGCGGCTGCGTCGTCGACGTCAGCTGCGTAAATAGCTCGTCCACGCCCAGGTCGATGCCTTCGCCGCCGTCCCGCTTGTGCGGCACCGTCGGCAGCGGCAAAAGCCAGCCGAAGTCCCCCGGCTTGCCCTGGTACTGAATCTGGATGTGCGCGGTGACTTCGCCGTCTTGGTGCGAAAACAGGATGCGCTCTCCGGCCTGCACAACCGGCACCGACGGGTCAACCGGGGCAAAGCAGCCGCAGGCAGCGGCCGGTGGCGGCGTCGATACGCCCGTCGCATAGCCCGCCAAGGCCAGGCCCCCGGTCAGGGCCAGCAAGCGGGTCGACGGCGAAACACGACGGAAAGCAGAGCGGTACTGCGGCATGGGATGCTCCTTGTTCGCTGGGTTCGATCGAAAGACAGCAGATTTCAGCGTTTCCGCCGAACGAAGCAGCGGGCGTGCCAGGCGTTTCTGGGCTGTAGGGCGACGGGACCTGCGTTGGGCAGAGCCGCAAGTAGGTGCGAAACTTTGAGGGCCGACTCAGTTTTTTGAGGCAGCGGCCACCGCTCGGCTGGCGACGGAC
>JAYRFD010000925.1:0-3459 GCA_041908565.1 Polyangia bacterium
CACCGACAGCCACGCCGACAGCCACGCCGACAACCACGCCCACAACCACGCCCACAACCATGCACTGATCCGACGAGGGGAACGCGCCGCGCAGCGGTCTGCTCCGACGGGCGGGGGACGGGGCGATAAGGACCGCCGAACCGCGTACGCGACAGGGTAAAATGGGGAGCCTCGGCCCGTCCGAGTGCAGGCAGGAGAGCAGTCGTGGCCAGGAAATACGCCAGCGCCCCGCAGATGAGCATCGACGTCAGCAAGCGGTACACGGCCGTCTTCAAGACGGAAAAGGGCGACTTCGAAGTCGAGCTCTACGCCAAGCAGGCCCCGCGCACCGTCAACAACTTCGTCTTTCTGGCCCGCGATGGCTTTTATGACGGCGTGACCTTCCATCGCGTGCTGCGCGGCTTCATGGCGCAGGCGGGCGATCCGACGGGCACCGGCACCGGCGGACCCGGCTACAAGTTCGCCGACGAGTTTGATCCCTCGCTGCGCCACAGTGGCCCTGGCATCGTGTCGATGGCCAATGCCGGACCCAACACCAATGGCAGCCAGTTCTTCATCACCTTCGCCGCCACGCCGCACCTGGACGACCGCCACACCGTCTTCGGCAAAGTGATTCGCGGCATGGACGTCGTCTTCAGCATCACCGAACGCGACCCCAGCCGAGCCATCAAGCCCGGCGTCGCCATCCACAGCATCCAGATCCAGGAAAGCTAACGCCAGACGTTAGGGGGCGTTAGACGGCAGCAGACGTTAGAGGGCGCTTGCGACGTAGGCATGCAGCGCCCTCCGCGTGATGTGCGGCACGCCCCCGCCTGCGTACTTCACTTCTGGGCGATGACCTTGCTGTGGAACTAGCTGCTTAGTTCAGGCCGATGGGGCTGCCGGGGGGGCGCTGGCGATTGACGACCAGCGTCTGCGACGAAAGGACCTGGCCGGACTGGCGGGCCACGACGGTGACGACGTTGACACCCGGCCACACGGGCACATCGGCGTCGAAGCTCATCGCGCCGCTCTGCGCCGACTTGCGGTTCGATCGATAGAACACCTTGCGGTGCTCGATCTTGGACACGCGGTTGCTGACGACGATGTAGGCGTCCGTCACTTGCTCGGCATCGCGCGCCGTGCCGCTCAAGTGGATCTTGTCGGCGTTGACCGAAAGCGGCGGCTGGCTGACCTCCAGCACGGGCGGCGTGACCTGCCACACCCAGGATGTAAACGGCGTCGAGTCCTTGGGACCCAGCGCGGCGCCGACCTGGCCGGCGTTGGCGGCGACGAAGCCGGGGCGGCCGGGCTCTAGCTCAATGCGCAGGAAGCCGCCGAAGCTCATCTGCGCCGGATAGCGATCGCCGCGCTTGGCATGAGCAATCACCGGCGAGCTGCTGCTGGCGCCGCTGCGAATGTCGGTGTCCGAGGACAGCACGAAGCCGCCCCGCGTCTCTTGCCCGCGGACGGCGCTGTCGTTGATGGTGAAGGTCAGCTTGTCGCCGACGCTGTCGTGCAGCCCCAGGTCATAGACCTGCAGCTCGACGCGCAGCGAGGACTCTTGGAACTGGCTGTTCACATCGAAGGTGAAGTCGACGGTGCGACGCTCTTTGGGAGCGATCTCGGGCAGCTCAAACCGCCCCTTGTTCACCATCACCCCCTCGCCGCTCAGGTTGCGCAGCAGAGCGACGGGCTTGGTGGCGCTGCCGGTGCCGGTGTTCTCAATGTTGACGCGCAGACGCAGCGACTCGCCGCGCTGTACTTGACCGTCGCCGTTGCCGCCGCTGCCATCGTCGATTAGCTGGTAGCTGTACGCGAAGCGCGGCCGCGGCAGACCCGCCAAGCGCACCTGCAGTTCCTTGGCTTCCGGGGCTCGGTTGTTCTCTTCGTAAAACACCACGCGCACCACGTCTTGGCGCGGCAGCACTTCCTTGGGCACCTTGACCGGGATGCTCCACGTGCGCGTCTCGCCGGGAGCGATGCGCCCGAACACAAACTCGCGCTCTTCGTACAGGAAGTTGTCTGACTTCAGCTGCGCCCGCACCTGCCCGGCGATGCCCGGCCCGCGGTTCTTCACCGTCGCGGTAAACGTCAGCGTCTCGCCGGCCTTGGCCGTGTGTTCAGGCTTGTCCGTCGTGATCGTCGCTTCCAAGCTGGGGGCGGCGCCCTGCGGGCCGATCGGCGAAAAGTCGATGCCGAACTGGCGCAGCGAATCGGTCAAGCGGGCCTGCTGTTCGCCCCGCTTGCTGGCAAAGAAGTCACGGGCCGATCCCAGAAGCTCATGGCGACGCCAGCCACGGGTGCTGCCCAGAAGATCGCGGGCGTATTGGATGACGAAGTCCTCGACGAAGGTGTCTTCATCATCGGGCGCCAGATCATCGACCGGCTCATCGTCATCATCGCCGTCCGGATCGCGAGTCGCGTCGCTGGCCGGGGCCGGCTTGCCCTTGGCTGCCGCCTTCTTGCGCGGGTCGGTCCAGATGTAACGCAGCGTCTCTTGCGGCTTCTCGGGCGTGCGCGCGTTCTGCGACGTCAGGTGCGCATCCAAATCCTGCTCGCGCGTGCCCTTGTACGAGCTGAACAGCGACAGCCGCGTCTTTTCCACGCGCATCGGCTCCAGCACGATGTCCGGCGTGATGCCCACCGACTGGATCGACAGATCACCCGGCGTCAGGTACTGCGCGATGGTCAGCTTCAGCGCCGAGCCATCGTCGTTGTCGTACAGCACCTGCACCGAGCCCTTGCCGAACGTGCGGCTGCCGATGACCACGGCGCGGTCCAGGTTCTTCAGCGCGCCGGCCACGATCTCGGACGCCGAAGCCGAGCCGCCATCGACCAGCACCGCGATCGGGAAGTGTGGCTGCGCCGACGGCGTCGCCCGCTTCTCTTCGCGCTGCTTGTTGGCAAAGCCCACCGTCGTCACGATCGTGCCCGACTCCAGGAACTCGTCGGCGATCTTGATCGCCTTGTCCAGAAGACCGCCCGGATCGCCGCGCAGGTCCAGCACCAGGCCGTGAATCGGCTGCTTCTTGGATAGCTCATCCAGCGCGTTGCGGACATCTTCGTCGCTCTTCTGGTTGAACTGGCTCAGGCGGATGTACCCGACCGGGCCGCTTGGCGTCTTCATCAGCTGGGTGGTGACGCTGGGCACCTGGATCTCGGCGCGCGTCAGCACCAGGCGGCGCTGGCCCTTTTCGCCGTCGCGCTCGGTGTAGATCTCGACCTTGGTGCCGGGCTCGCCGCGCAGGCGATCGACGGCGTCTTGCAGCGCCATGTTGTCGGTCGGATCGCGCTCGATGCGCATGATCTTGTCGCCGCGACGCACGCCGGCTTCCCAGGCTGGGGTGCCTTTCATCGGACGGATGACACGCAGCGCGCCCTTGCGGATGCCGATGACGATGCCCAGACCGCCGAAGCTACCCCGCGTCGAGGTCTTCATGTCGTTGTACGTCTGCGGATCCAGCAGCACCGAGTGCG
>JAYRFD010000926.1:0-2004 GCA_041908565.1 Polyangia bacterium
CGAAATATTGGCCCGCAAAAAGGCCCTTGATTTCTTTGGTACAATACTCCCCATGATGTACCGAAAGAAACCTTTCTTCAAACGACCTTTTGGCCGCGCGCTGCTGATCCTGGCCGGGTTGGCTGTGCTGGGCCTGCTGCCTGCCCCGGCGCGGGCCGATCTACCGTCGGCAGGTCACATCTGGGTGCTGGCCGTCAACGGCACCCTGACCGTGCGCGACGCAGCCACCCTGCGCTTTATGGGGCAGGGCCCCGCGACGGGAGCCCTTTCGCCCTCGGGCAACCGCAAGCGCGTGTTCGGCATGGATGCAGCGACCGGCCAGGTCTTCGAGCTACACCTAAAGACCATGGCCCCGACGCCGCTTTTCGACCTGAAGGCGCCGCAGAGCGCCCTGTGCGCCAACCCCGACGGCAGCCGACTGCTGCTGGTGTCGAACGCCAAGAAGACGGCGGCGCTGGTCGACACCGTGACCAAGCAGCCGCTGCCGCTTTCCGGCGAGCTACCACGCATCAAAAGTTGCCAGTTCAGCCTGGATGGGCAGCTTGCGTACCTGATTCCCTCGGGCGCTGACGATGTGGTCACCGTCGACATCAAGGCCAACAAGCTTTCGGGCAAGCTGGCGCTTTCCGCACCGCCAAGCCGCATCCACGACTTCGCGATCCATCCCAATCCGGCCAAGCGCTTGGCCCTGGTCTCTGACGGGACGCGCATTATGTTTCTGGATACTGCGACCCACAAGCCACAGGGCAACGAGCTGGCCATGGGCACCGCCATCCGCAGCGTGGCCTTTCATCCAAACGGCACCCTGTTCTTCGCGCTTTCCGACGACAAGGTCTTCTGGATCGACCTGCAGACGCGCCAGGTGCAGAAGGTCCTTGAACTGGCTCCCGGCGGCACCTTCCGAACGCTGACCATCGATGGGCTGGGTCGGCGGCTGTTCGCCAGCGGCAACCACGAAATGAACGAAGGCCTGGGCGCCGTCATCAACACGCAAGGCAAGGAGTTTGTCGCCATCGATATCGACAGCAAAAAGAAGCTGTACCAGGACTTCTCGCCCGTCCTGACCGTGCAGTACTTGGTCAGCCCCTGACGGCCGCTGCCGACGGAGCGCCGCCACATGGTGATGGGCAGGCGCTGGCTTTCGCCACCACTTCAACCGTTGTCACCCGCTTCCGCCGATTCACACCCACCCGAGAAAAAACGACCGCGCTGCGTCCTTTTGAAGTTTGGCGCATCATCGTCGCGTGACGAAGCGACCCGGATCTGAACAGCCTGCGGTGGATGACGCGCGGTCGTTTGGTGAAGATGCGACGGCGTCGGAACCAGAAGCCAGCGATGGGGATGATGCCGTGATCGAGATCCCGATCAACGGCACGCTGGACCTGCACACCTTCCGCCCGGCCGAGGTCGCGGACCTTCTGCCCGAGTACATCGGCGAGTGCTTGGCCCACGACATCGTCGAGCTTCGCATCATCCATGGCAAAGGCCGCGGCATCCTGCGCGCGCACGTGCGGCGGATTCTGCAGCGCGATCCGCGAGTCGCCGACATCCGCAACGCCGACGAGAGGGCTGGCAGCTTCGGCGCGACCTTGGTCACTCTGCAGCAGTCGACTGGGGTTCCCAAGGCGGGTCGAGACCCGCGCTAAGCCGCAAATCCGGACCGGAAAAATCGGACAGGCCCCCGGATTTTTCGACGGAGCGCGGCAGTTTTCTGTTCCTGGCCGGGCGACTGCAGTACACAAGGGCGCTTGGCCTTGGCGATGGATGATCTTGACGTGGAACTCACCAACCCGGTCCCCACGGGGACGGCGCGCTTGGTGTCCGATCAGCCGGTCCTGGTGATCGTTGGACCGACGGCCAGCGGCAAGACGGCGCTGGCCTTGCGCGTGGCCGAGGCGCTGGGGGGCGAGATCGTCGGCTGCGATGCGCTGCAGATCCGCGCCGGACTGCCGATCCTGACGGCCAAGCCCAGCACCGATGAACAGGCGCGCGTGCCGCATCACC
>JAYRFD010000927.1:0-2483 GCA_041908565.1 Polyangia bacterium
CCCCAACCAGTTCATGCTGGGCGTCACCGGCGATTTTGACGCCGCGACCATGGAAGCGAAGCTGCGTCGCATGTTTGCCGGCTGGCCCAAGGGACCGCAGGTCGCCGCCGCCAACATCCCATTTACCCCGACGAAGCCCGGCATCTATTTGGTGAACAAAGAAGACGTGAACCAAAGCAGCATCCGCTTGGTTCAGCTGGGCACGACGCGCAAAAACCCCGATGCCTACGCCATCGAAGTGATGAACGAGATCCTGGGCGGCGGCTTTGCGGCTCGTCTGTTCACCAACATTCGCAGCAAGCAGGCGCTGGCCTACAACGTCCGCGGTGGTGTTGGCATGGGCTGGGGTTTCCCGTCGCTGTATCGCATGACCATGGGCACGGCCAGCAAGAACACGGTGCGCGCCGTCAAGGCCCTGTATGCCGAAGTCAACGCGATGCTGAACGAACGGCCGCCGACGGCTGAAGAGCTCGCCAAGGCGAAAGAGGCGATCCGCAACTCGTTTGTGTTTCAGATCGATAGCAAGGCCAAGACCATGCGTCAGCGCATGGGCCTGGAAAACTATGGCTATCCGCCTGACTACTACGAGCGGTATCAGGGTGAGATCGCCAAGGTCACGCTCGATGACGTGAAGCGTGTGGCGGCCAAGTATCTGAACCCCACGGGCTTTGCGCTGCTGGTGGTTGGCAAGGCGGCTGAGTTTGACGCGCCGCTGTCCACGCTGGGCAGCGTCACCAACCTGGACATCACCATTCCCCCTCCGCCGGCTGGCGCCATGCCGACCGCTGGCCCGGGGGCGGGTCGCCCGTCTCGCAAGTAGGCCGGGCTTTGCAAAGGATGCAGCGATGACGAACAAAGCACATGCCGATGTCTCGTACGCCGAGGTGTACCGCGCGGCGCATATCCTGGAAGCCGATCGCGCCGCCGTCGAGATCCTTCAGCCCGCCGGCATCGCCGTGGTGCGACGCGATCGCGTGATCCACGCCCTGCCGGCACCAAGCTCAGAAGTCGGCGCGTACTTTCTGGCGGTGCCGGAAAAAGACGCCGGTCGCGCGCGTCACCTGCTGGAACGGGCGCAAAAAGACGGCGTGCTGGACAGCGACGCCGGCCAAGTGCTGGGCTGATCTGCCGAGGGGGCAGCGCAGGGCGCGCTTGGCGTCTTAGGGGTCGATCAGAACGCCCGGGTTCAGGATGCCCTGCGGGTCGAGGCTGTGCTTGACGGCCGACAGGGCTTGGCCGAACAGCGGCGGGCGTTCGCGTTCGTACCACGGTCGGTGCATGCGGCCGACGGCGTGGTGGTGGGTGATGGTGCCGCCGCTTGCGCTGATCGCGTCACTGGCCGCGGTCTTTACGGCCTGCCAAGCGGTCCGCGTGCGGGCCACAAGCTCGCTTCGATTGGCGCTGCTGGCCGCCCCGGGCAGCGGCGCGACGTAGGTGAAATAGGGGGCAGGCCCGTCGGGATAGACGTGGGTAAAGCGCATCATCAAGTGACCGGCGCCGCAGTGCTGCACCAGGGCATCGCGGACGGCGCGGCGGATGTTGCGCGAAAGCGCTGGGAAGCGGTCCCAGGTGCAGGCGGTCTCGAACGTGTCGGCCATAAAGCCGCTGCACAAAAGAGCGCTTTGACGGTACGGCGCGGCCAGAAAGGCTTGCCGCCAGGCTTCGCTGCTGGATGCCGGGGCAACGTCGCTGTGCGTGCCACGGGCCGGCGCGCCTTCGCGGTGCTGCGCACCCTGCGGACAGTCGCCACCGTGGGACAAGGCCAGGGCCAGCGCGCTTTCCAGTCTCTCGCGAACGGGGCGATCGGCGGACTCGAAGCCCAAAAGCAGCGTGGGCTGGGTGCCGGCGCCGGCCAGCATCGCTTCGCCGCTGTCGAGCAAGCGGCAGTTGCTGGGAAACAGCCCGGACTGCGCGACGGCTTGGGTGGCTGCGATGGCGCGGGCGATATCGGGGAAGCTGACGCTGGCGGTGGATCGCAGGTGCGGGCGCTGCTGCACGCGCATCCAGGCTTCGGTGAACACGCCCAGCGTACCTTCTGATCCCAGAAACAGGCGCTCGGCGGCGGGACCGGCGCCGGATGCAGGCAGGCGTCGTGTCTGAAGGATGCCGTCTTCACCGACCGGCGTGACCACGCGCACCGCTTCCACCAGATCGTCGATGTGCGTGTACACGGTCGCAAAGTGGCCGCCGGCCCGCGTCGCCAGCCAGCCGCCCAGCGTCGAAAATTCGAAGCTCTGCGGGAAGTGGCGCAGCGTCAGGCCATGCGCCGAAAGCTGTTCTTCGATCTGCGGTCCGGTGGCACCCGCTTGGATGCGCGCCGCGCGTGAGACGCGATCGACTTCCAGCACGCGGTTCAAGTGCCGCAGGTCCAGCGATGCGACGCCGCGCACCCCGGAAGGAAGCAGGCACTCGACGCCGCCGACCACGCTGGTGCCACCACCAAACGGCACCACCGCGATGCCGGCATCGGCGCAGACGCGCAA
>JAYRFD010000928.1:0-6832 GCA_041908565.1 Polyangia bacterium
AGTGGCCAGCGGTCGCTTTCGCGAAGACCTGTACTTTCGACTCAGCCGACCGGAAGTCGATGTGCCGGCGCTGCGGCAGCGCTTGGAAGAGATTCCGTTTCACATCGATCGCACGCTGCGCAGCGTCGATGGGGCGCTGTCGGCGCATAGCTCGCTGATTGAGACGTGCCTTCTGCGTCACTGGCCGGGCAATGTTCGTGAGCTTCTGGCCGAGGCGCGCGGCGCGGGGCAGAACGCGCTGGGTCAGTCCTTGCACAAAGTGGACGCTCAGCATCTATCGCCCGATGCGGGACAGGCCATTGAACGGGGGAGCTTGTCGGTCCCGGCGGGGGCGGCTCTGCTGCATACGCCGAACGCGCGGGCCGGGAATCGCACCCCGCCCGAGCGGCAACAAGTCGAAGCGGCGCTGGCACAGGTGCAGGGCAACATCAGCGCCGCCGCCCGTCTGCTGGGCCTGCATCGAACGCAGCTAAAGCGGCTGCTGGAAAAGTACGGCCTGGCTGCGGGACGATCCGATCCCGGTCTGGAAGGCGACGACGAATAGCCTCGACCGTCGTCGAGTTACGACGGCATTCGGCGGGCTAACAGGCGCCGACGCTGCTGCGCTGCCAGTGGGATGGAATGACCACCAGCACATCGCGCGGGCTGCCGTGTACCTCGACTCGGCGGGCGTAGGTTCCGCCGCTGCGGGCCAGCACGGCCAGACCACGACCTAGCTGTTCACCGATGCCCAGCGATCGGGCGGCCGCGGCCAAAATCGGATTGCGCGGATGCGACACCCCGCCTTCGCGCAATAGCTCGCTGACATCGCTCAGTCCCTCGGGCAGACCGCCGGGGCTCCAGATCTCGATGCGATCGACGAAGCGACGCAGGGCCACGCGACCGGCCCTTCGCAGATCGCGGTGGACCAGCGCATTGACGATCGCTTCGCGCAGGGCGGCCTCTGGATATTCTTCGCTGCCGTCGGAAAGAGCGCCCGATCCGACCTCTGTCTGCCCGCGAACAAAGGCCAGGGCTTGGCTGACCAGCGTCGCCAGGTTGCCTTCCAGGTCGGCGCGCACCAGCACCGGATCGGCCAGCGTCGTACCCCGGATGGCGACGGCAGCCAGGCCCCAGTCGGGCTGGATCCACTGCGGCATGCGACCAAACAGCAACAGGCCCACCGGCGTCGGTGCATAGCGCGGAGCCGATCGAGCCAGCAGGCCCAAGCGCAGCCCGGTTTCTTCCATCGATGTGGCCGCGCGCAGAGCCGGCGCGCGCTGGGTCAACCAAGCGTCCAGGGCCGTCAGATCCAGGTCGTCAAGCTCTGCCCCGGTGACAGGAATGCGTTCATGCGACATGGCAGAACATCACGATATCGCAAGCCTGCGTCCGCGGGCACACCCGTTTACCCAGTCGGCCAGCCAGGCCCTTTGGGCCGCGCATGGATTTCTGGGCGCGGTCTTGCTGTAATCATTCGGTCCGTCGGCGCCGTTCCACGAACGGTCCCCGGAACGGACGGGCTCTTGCGGTGAAAGGGAAGGTCATGCCACAGGAAACGCGCACGCTTCGGGTCACGCCTCTTGCGCTGAACGTTCGCGAAAAAGCGACGGTCAACAGCGCCATCGTCGGCCTTTTGCACGAAAACGACGTCGTCGAGCACATCCGCACGTCGTCCAATCAGCAGTGGTATCTGATCCGGCGTGGGGATCTGACGGGCTGGGCGTACTACCGCTACCTGCAGATCGTCGATCTCTTGGCTCCGTACAACGACATCCTGCGCGTCGCGGCAAGCTCGGCCATTGCGACGTATTCATGGGTCGGTCGCGGGCGGGCACCAGTCGGTTACATCAAGGGCATGGCGCTGTCGTTCGGTCGCATGTTCTACAAGCTGCAAGATCGCGATCCCGTCGCGCTAGAGATCGCCAAGGCCAACACCGGGGTCAGTAGCGCCGACGCGCTGGCCCACTATTCCGTGCAGTTTCGAACCCTGGGCATGAGCAACGACTCGACGGGCATCGACACGCTGCGACACGTCTTTGCGCTGATGCTGGGGGCTGGCATGCGCGAAAGCTCGGGCCGCTACTGCGAGGGGCGCGATCGCTCGGCCACCAACGTCACGGCCGACACGGCCGAGGCGGGCCTGTTTCAGACCAGCTGGAACATTCGCAGCTGCAGCAGCCTGTTGCCGCCGCTGTTCCGCGCCTACAAAGCCCGACCGGTCGGATTCCGCGATGTCTTCGCCGAAGGGGTGACCGTGCGCCCCGGCGACCTGGACAACTTTGGTACCGGCGACGGTCGCGACTACCAAGAGCTGGCCAAGTCCTGCCCCGCCTTCGCCGTGGAATCGACGGCCGTCGGCCTGCGCAACCGACGCCAGCACTGGGGCCCCATCAACCTGCGCACGGCAGAGCTTCGCGCCGACGCCGACCGCATGTTCTTGGAAGTGCAGCACGTCGTCGCAAAGACCGACCTGCGCAGCGTCCTTCTGTAGCCCGTCGCGCCGCAGCGGATTCAATCAACCGCTGTTGCGCTCCGGCGTCTGCGCATCCCGTCACAGCGGATAGGGCAGCGTCGTTCCCAGTCCCCACGTCAGAAGCAGCACCAGCGGCAGCAGCACAAGGAAGATCAGCGCCGTGTATCCCATCACCTGACGAGCCTTCAGTCCCAAGATGGCCAGCGTCGGCAGCATCCAAAACGGCTGCAGCAGGTTGGCCAGCGCTTCGCCCAGGTCATAGACCGCCACCATCCAGCCGACGTGCACCTGCAGGCGATGGGCGGCGGAAAGCACATACGGCGCTTCGATCAGCCACTTACTGCCGCCCGACGGAACGAAGATGCCTAGCACCGCGGAATACACAGCGATAAGCGGCGGCAAGGTGGCGCGACTGGATATGCCGACGAACAGATCCGCGATGCGTTCGTTTAGCTGCGTGGCGCTCAGCATGCCGGCGATTCCGCCATAAAATGGGAACTGCAGAAGGACTCCCCAGACGGCCGGTGTTGCCTCGGAAAAGGCGCGCTGCAGACGGGCCGGCGTGCGATGCAGGGCGGTGGCCAAAAGCAGCAGCACCAAGATCACGGTGTGCAGCGTGATGGCTTCCAAAAGGCGAGGCGCCGCCGCGAAGTACGCCAGTAGATAGCCAATGCCCAGGGCAAGAATCAGCCCGCTCAGCCACGGCGTGTGTTCCAAGAACTCGCCGGGACGTGGGGCCAGATTCCCGTCGCTGGCTGCTTTCGAAGGATCGGCCAGCGAGATGCCTAGCTGCTCTGCCGTTTGGGCCTGCGGACCGCGCGGCGACAGCCAGGCCATGGCCAGCGTGACCACCGCGATCTCGATCACGACAGCCACCAGCGACTGCCACAGAAAGATCGTGTGCGAAAGTGGCAGCAGGCCGCGCGTCGACAGCAGGGCAGGGCGGCTGCCTCCGCAGCTGGCGTGGCCGCACTCGACGATCTGCGCCAGCGTATCGGGCACGGCACCGGGCGTCGCCATCTGCAACGCGGCAGAGCCCGAAAGGCCCTGGGCCCAGATGCTGCCCAGGCCCAGAAAGCTGGCAGCCGCTAGCGCTCGGTAGTCGATGGGCTGGCCACGCTCGGCAAAGCGACGAGCGACGGCGCGGGCCAAAAGGGCCGAAAACACCAGCGAAAAGCCCCAGTTCAGCCACGACGACAGCAGGGCGGCCAGCGTCACGAAGGCGACCGCTCCACGCGCGGTGCGGGGCACGCCGCTTAGCGCCCGCAACAGCCGCTCGACCGCCGGAGCGCTGGCCACCATGTGCCCCGTGATGATCACCAGCGCCATCTGCAGCGTAAACGGCAGCAGCGAAAAGAACCCCTTGCCCCACGCCATCAAAAGCGGCGACAGCCCACCGCCCGTGCTGATCAGGCCGGCGCCCAGCACGAGGCCGGTCGACAGCAGCGCGAACACGAAGGCATCGGGCAGGTAGCGTTCCAGCAGCGCGACAAAGCGCAGGGCCCACTTGGCGACCTGCGTATCGGCCGGCGCAGGGGGGGAGGACACAGAGGTTGGCTCAGCCATAGTGGGTAAAGCTGACCAAAAATTACCAACAAGCACAAATTTCTTTCGTCTTTGGAATTACCAATCGGATTGAGTCACATGAATAACGGGTAAATAGGAGCAAAAAACCAACACAACTTGCGCAGGGATACCCATAGATGCTTTGTTGAGGAGGGTCGCTGCTCGTGAAGTACTGCTAAGTTATTTATCACAAAAAAAGCAGAATTGCAAGAATTTTTTTACCGCTTAGGGTTGCCGCAGAGGGCTCGCCGTGGATGCTGCTTTCCCGTCGGAAAACGGCCAGAAAGAGCCCCCTGGAAGTGCCAATTCAAAGACCGAAAAAATTTCTGCAAAAAAAGTGAAATCGATTGCGAGATAGCTATTGGTTCACTGCGAACGCCGTGCTAGGAGTTCCAACCGGTGATTGCCATGCAGAATCAAGCTCTCTCTCCAATGGATGTGTTGCCCGCCGCGATCCGGTTAATTACGCAGGAACTGCGGCCCTGGGCAGGTCCCAAGAAGCAAGCGGTCTATGACGAGATCGCGCGCGTGCTGTCGCAGGCGCAGCGCCAGATTGAGCGGCGTTACAAGCGCAAGGGCACGCTGCCAGCCATGAATATGGGCATCACCCCGCCCAGCGATGCCGAAAGCCTGCACGAGTGGGGGGCGCGGCTGCGCACACGGCGCGAAGCGGCGGGCCTGACCCGCGATCAGCTGGCGCGCCTGGCCGGCGTGGCCGATAGCACCATCCGCAACCTAGAGACCGGCCGGCACCGTCCGACGCGGCAGATCCTGATGCGCCTGCAGTCGGTTCCTGACTTGGGCATTCCATCGCCCGGCGCCGATCCCTCGGCTGCCCTGGCCACCTCGCCAACCGAAGAGGAGCTGCAAGACAGCTTCCTGTGCAACTGCTGGTTCGCGCCCGAATACGACTCGATCCAGATGGCGCAGGACATGGTGCAGTCGGTGAACGGACGAGGTGGTCACGTCGAACAGACGCACCTGTACATCGACCCAGCCAGTGCGGCCGCGTGGTGCGCCGTCACCGCGCAAGAGGCCTGGCAAAGCGGCCCGGGTTACAGCGCGCTGTCCGACTGCGTGCGCAACATCAAAGAGCTGGTCGATGACTCGCCGCTGGACGTCATCGGCCTGGGGCCGGGTGAAGCACGCGACGAAGTCCGGCTGGTGCAGAACCTGGCGCAAGAGGGGCTCGACAAGATCCGGCTGTTCTTGTTGGACATCAGCGCGCCGCTTCTGACCACCGGATATCGCCACGCCGCGCAGGTGCTGGGCGACCTGGCTGGCGTCGCGGTCTATGCCATCCAGGGCAACTTCCACAACCTACCCAGCTACACCGGCCTGTTCCATTCGACCGGGCGGCGGCGCATCGTGTCGATGTTTGGCTATACGTTTTCCAACCTGAGCCACGAGCAGACCTTCCTGCGCAACACCCTGTCGGTGCTGTCCGAGGGAGACTTCCTGCTGCTGAACCTGCCGGGCATCTTCACTCCGTCCCGTGATCCCGACGAGATCCTGGAAAAAGACCGCGCCTTCAACCGGCGCAGTGCCGACGGCACGCGGGCTCCGGCCCCGCGCATGGCGGACTTTCTGACCGGCGTCTTCAAGCGTCACGTCCGTGGGCTGCGCAGCGTGCGCGTCGAAAACCACTTGGACTTCCAAAGCTGCTTGGTCCCCGGCAGCTATGCCGTCGACGTGCGGGCCCACGTGCGTACCGCGCGCGGTGGCGAGCGCGAGTTTTCGCTCTACTACAGCCGACGCTACGACCCCGCGGGGCTTGATGGCTTCATGGCCCGAAACGGCTGGGAGCCGATCCGCACCTGCCGGTACTCCGTCGACACCTATCCCATGCTGCTGTGTCTGTACCGCAAGAGTGCCGGATCGTTGGTGCCGCCCGCCCCGACGGAATAGGCGCGCCCAGCCGCTTTGTCGGCGCGCACGGGGGAAGGCTGCGCAGCCGGCGGCGTGTGGCGAACATGCGCGGCCCGAAGGGGCGGAAAATGGGCAGAGATTGGGCCATTTTCCCGACTGGAGCTTGCGTCGACAGCGGCGCCGACAGCGGCCTTGACAATGCCCGCCATTTACGCGATAGCGACGGGGTCTTAACTGCTCAACCCGGCGCTGGGTCGGTGCCGCTGGGAAAGGATCTTCGCCTTGCTACGTCCGTCGACAACTTCCGTTGGCCTGGGTTCTTCTGACGTGGGATCGCGCGGCAATCGCTGGCTGGCTGCGCTGCTTCCGGTCGTGGCTGCCGTCGGCTGTGCACAGCCTGCTCCGCCGCTGTCCGACTTGGAACAGCGGGTGTTTACGCGAAGCTGCACGTTCAGTGCCTGTCATCCCTCATCGGCGGCCCCCGCCGGTGGGCTGAACCTTGTCGGCAGCACGTTTGACCGCTTGGTCAACGTCAAGTCGACGCTGGCCCCCGACAAGCTGCGAGTCGTGCCGGGACAGCCCGACCAGTCGTTCTTTTACGAAAAGATCGCGCAGGACAAGCCCAGCGCCGGCAAGCGGATGCCGCCCGGCCAGGCCCTGCCCGACGAAGAAATCGCCCAGATTCGCGCCTGGATCGAAGCCGGCGCCGAGAACAAGTAGCCCCTAACCACCACCACGCCCTCTACACGCAAGCAAAGAGGAGTTCCGTCATGCGCAAGCTCTCCCTCTCGACCCCTCTCGCCTTGGGTCTTGCCCTGGCCGCTGGCTGCGCCGGCGGGGATACCGACCACGGCAAGATGCTGGTGGATCCTGGGCCCCCTCCTGCCAACGGAATGCAGATCGTGCTGCCGGTGCAAAAGGGCATCAAAGCCGGCAGTGACA
>JAYRFD010000929.1:0-4784 GCA_041908565.1 Polyangia bacterium
CAACGTCGACGAGGCCGACATTGGACACGTGCGCGTCGGAGCCTCTGCAGAATTCACCGTCGATTCCTTCCGCGGTCGCCGCTTCCAGGCGCGCGTTGCGCAGGTTCGCAATGCCGCACAGACCGTTCAGAATGTCGTCACGTATGTCGTCGTTCTGCAGGTCGACAACAGCGATCTGCTGCTGCGCCCGGGCATGACCGCGAACGTTCGCCTGGAGGTCGCCCGACGCCAGGGCGTGCTGATGATTCCGGCGGCCGCACTGCGCTTCAAGCCTCGTCTTGAGCAGCAGTCTGCGCAGTCAGCAGCAAGCGGTGCGCCCGGTGCGTCGGATGGCCAAGGATCCGCGAACGCTGGCGATGGACGCCGCCGGGGCGGTCGACGATCCGAAGGCGGCGAGGGCAAGGAACGCAAAGACCCCGCCTCTGGCGCTGGAAAAGAGTCGGCGGCAAACGATCCGGCGTCGGTCAGTGTTCCTGCCCTGGTCTACACGCTGCCGGATGGAGCCGCGACCGGGGACCTGGCGCCCAGCCGCATCCGTATCGGCATCAGCGACGGCGTGATGACCGAGGTTCGTGAAGGGCTGAGTGAAGGACAGACCATTGTCACCGACGCTGCACGTAGCAACAGTGGGTCCGCACCGCCTGGTATGGGCGGCATGGGCGGACCCCGTCCCGGCGGTGGCGGTGGTGGATTCCGTCGCGGTGGCATGTAGCACCTTCCCGTTCCCCGGGTCATCAAGAGCCTGACCATGCCTGAAGCCGCCCCCGAGAGCCCATCGAGCGCGAAGACCGAAGAGAGCGCTCCGCCGCTTGCCGCACGGGCCGGCGAGCCAGTCATCCGCCTGGAACAGATCAAGAAGATCTACCGTCGCGGCATCGAGGAAGTGGCCGCCCTGCGTGGGGTCGACCTGAGCATTCAATCCGGCGAGCTTTGTGCGGTCATGGGTCCCAGCGGATCGGGCAAGTCCACGCTGATGAACCTCTTGGGTTGTCTTGACCGTCCATCGTCGGGGCACTATTTCTTGCTGGGCCGCGACGTCGCGCAAGAGGGGCGCAACGAGCTAGCCGCGATTCGCCTGCGCACCATTGGTTTCGTGTTTCAAGGCTTTCATCTTCTGCCGCGCACGACCGCTCTTGAAAACGTCGAGCTGCCGCTTTACTACGCGGGTGTGCCGACGGTGGAACGACGACAGCGGGCCATGGCAGCGCTGCAGCGAGTCGGGCTGGAACAGCGTGCGGATCATACTCCGGCGCAGCTTTCAGGCGGGCAGCAGCAGCGGGTCGCGATCGCACGAGCCCTGGTCAATCGTCCGTCGCTGTTGCTAGCCGACGAGCCGACCGGCAACCTGGATTCACGCACGTCGCTGGAAGTGATGGCCTTGCTGCAGGATCTGCATAACGAGGGCATGACGATCCTGGTCGTGACGCACGAAAACGACATCGCGGCCTATGCCGAGCGTCGCCTGTTCATCAAGGACGGTCGGGTGCGCGCCGATGATCGGCAGCAAGCGAGGTCCGCGGCGGCTGACTTGGCAAACTGGCAGTCGGAATAGGCTGCCGCAGACGCGAGCGAAGGGACTACAGCGGCTCGATTCGGCCCGGCACGCAGGTGATGTTGTCGGTACCACCCGCTTCGTTGGCGGCGCGCAGCAAGCGATCGACGGCACTGTCCAGATCGGGCTCGTCGGACAGGATCTCGGCGATCAGCGGATCCGGCACCATGCCTGACAGACCGTCTGAGCAGAGCAGGTAGATATCGTGCAGCTGCGGAATATCGATCTGCGTGTCGACCTGCACCGATTCCTTCATGCCCAGGGCGCGAACGATCACGTTCTTCTGCTGGAAGCGACCGACTTCTTCACCGGACAGGCGCTTCATCTTGATGTAGTCGTTCAGCAGCGAGTGATCTTCGGTCAGCTGCAAAAGCTGCTGTCGACGCAAGCGATAGCAGCGGCTGTCCCCCACGTGCGCGACGATGACGCGATCGTCCAGGAAAAGCGCGCCGACGACGGTCGTCCCCATCCCGTGCTGTTCTTCGTTGCGCTGCGAGGTCTCCCAAATGCGCTGGTTGGCATGCTTGATGCCGACGACCAGACGATTGGTCTCGTAGCGAACGTGTTGGTCCATCTTGAAGGGCCACGTCGTCGGAGCTTGGTCCTGAGTGGCCTTCAAGTATGCAGCGACGGCCTCGACCGCCATGTTCGAAGCCACTTCACCGCTGGCATGGCCACCCATGCCGTCAGCGACGACTGCGACCCGCTCGAACTCCGGCAGGATGAAGCTGTCCTCATTGTGCTTGCGCTTCATTCCGATGTGTGTGTCACCGGAGAAGCGCACCCTCATGTTCCGCATAGGAAAAGAAGAGGACATGCAGGCTCAGCATATCACGGGTGTTTTGCAGAGAAGCGCCAAAGATTTTGTCGTCCGTTTGGCTGGGGCGATCGTCGCGCGTCCGCCGCAGCGGCCATGCTAGCGTAGCGCGGCCCAGTGGGTACAGCTTCGCTGCGCGGGCCGTCTTTTCTGAATGCCCGGCTGGCAGCCACGACCCCGACCAAGGATGAGCAGACATGGCGATCGACCCTTTCAGCACAGGCGCTTCGTCGACTGGATCCGGCCCCGCGCAGGCCGCCCCCGATGCGGTCGGGGGAATCGAGCCCGGCTGGTTTCCGTATCCGCTGCCCGACGACGCCACGCGTATCGTTCTGTGCCACGGCTGTCAGGGGAAGAACCGCGTCGTGCTTGTAAGAGCCTTTGATCAGCCGGACAAGCTGCGCTGCGGGCGCTGTCAGCAGGCTCTGTTCGTCGGTAAGGACGCCCCGCTGCGCGGCCTGCAGGGCAAGATGTACCAGCATCCTTTGGACCAGCAGAGCCTGGCCACGCTCGAGGCGGTACCCGGAGTGTCGACGCTGCTGCGCAAGCTGGTCGAGGCAACCGTCGAGCGCTACGACAGCCTAT
Organism: Polyangia bacterium; assembly: GCA_041908565.1. Lineage (GTDB taxonomy): Bacteria > Myxococcota_A > Polyangia > Palsa-1104 > JAEUJZ01 > JAEUJZ01. The sequence goes on from JAYRFD010000929.1 coordinate 2,955, forward strand.
TTAACGAGAGCAGCTTCGTCCGCGTCGGTGGCAGTCAGCTGCCAACCATCGAGCGCCTGTTTGAGCGCGCGGCCCATGCCCTGGATGTGCGCGAGCTGCCTGCTCTGTACGTCTATCAGGGCAGCGAGGCCAACGCCTTTACCGGCGGTGTGGATGCGCCCTATGTCGCGGTCACCAGCGCTCTCCTCGACGGGATGAGCGATGACGAAGTGATGGCGGTGCTAGCCCATGAGCTTGCGCACATGCAGTCCCGCCACGTTCTGTACAAGATGGCCGCGCGCATCTTGGGCTTGGCCGCTGCCGAGCTAGCCAAGGTGACACTGGGCATCGGCGGGCTGGTGATGGTGCCGCTTCAGCTGGCCTTGCTGTCCTGGGATCGCTGTTCGGAGCTGACAGCGGATCGCGGCATGCTGCTGGCGGTTCGCGATCCGTCCGTCGCTCTGCGGGTCTTGATGAAGCTTGCTGGCGGATCGGCACGCTTTGGGCGAGAGCTGTCGCTGGATCGCTTCATGGAACAGGCCCTGCGCGCGCGTCGAGCGGGTGACGAAGATGTGATGAGCCGCGTCTTTACGCTGCTGCAGACGGCCTGGCGCAGCCATCCCTTCCCGCTGTGGCGGGCGGCAGAGCTGTGGCGCTGGGCCTGCCAAGGCGAGTACTTGAGCATCCTGCAGAGCGCCGCCTAGCTTCGCCCGCCGGTAAGACGTGTTGGTTGCCGCGCGCTGTTACGGGGTGGCAGGCGGATGTAGCAGAGCGGCCAGCTGGCGAAGCGCCTCGGCCAAGCGCGGTCCGGGCGTGACGAACATGCGGTTGGCCAGAATGTGCACGCGTCCATCGCGCACCGCGGCGACGTTGCGCAGTTCCTGCCAGTCGGCCAAGCGGGCCGCCGCCCCGGCCGGGTCGGTGTGCACGGCGTCCAGGATCACGTCGGGCTGCCGTTCTTCGATGGTCTCTAGCGCGACCTTGGCGTAGCGCGGCGCCATGTCCGCGAAGATGTTTTGGCCACCGGCCAAGCGCAGCAGTTCGTCGATGTAGCTGTTGGGACCCGCCGCCACCAGGCCACGCAAGCTACCGATCTGGCGATCGACTACAAACAGCGTCTTTCGCTTGGGCTTTGACGACACCCGCGAGCTGAGCTCCGCGAGCTGCCGATCAAGATCGGTCAGGAGGCCGCTGGCTTGCGCGTGGCGGTCTCCCAGCTCGGCAGCCACCGTCGTAAAGGACGCGCGGACCTGCGCCAGATCCTGCATGGGTACAGCCACCGCGTGCGTGCCCGCCTGCTTCAGCATGGTGGCCGCATCGCCCTGTACTCCGTCGAGCAGCACCAAGTCTGGCTGCAGCGACAGGATCCGTTCGATCGCTGGTGCCAGAAAGCTGCCTACCCGCGGCAAGCGCTTGGCAGCGTCGGGGTAGTCGCAGAAGTCCGAGACGCCGACCAGGCGATCGCCAGCCCCCAGCGCGAACACCAGCTCGGTCAGGCTGGGGGTCAACGTGATCACCCGGTGCGCGATTTTTTGGTCGATCGATTCGGCCACTGCCCGGCCCCCAGATTGCGCGGGGCGAGCGTCCTGCCGTCGACAAGCGAGCAAAGTTAGGAGCAACAGCGACGGAAGGATGAAACCGAAAAAACGCTGCAGGGCCAGTTCCCGTCGAGGATTAAGCGGACTCATCAGTTTTTTGGGCGCTTTCGCGTTCTGGAAGTTGCCATGCACTACCATACGATGATAGTGATCTCTTACTTCGCGGTTGGCGGTGCCAAGTAATGAGAATCGTTACGAAACTCCGCCGGCTCGAGACTTCGCAGGGTGCTTCAAAGGTTCTGGACAGCGGCCC
>JAYRFD010000930.1:0-4727 GCA_041908565.1 Polyangia bacterium
AGTCACGAACAGGCCATGGCTCGCTATGGCCTGCGCGACCGTCTGCCGTCGACCCTGCATGTGCAGATGGGCCCCGGCTGCCCGGTCTGCGTCACCGATGCCACCGACATCGACGCAGTGATCGCGCTGGCCGAAGCGGGCGTGACCGTGCTGACCTATGGCGACATGTTCGCGGTGCCTGGCACCGATGGATCGCTGCAAACTGCCCAGGCTGCCGGAGCGCGCGTCAACGTGATCTATGCAGCCACGCAGGCCGTAGAAGCGGCTCGCGCCAGCGCCGATCCAGTGGTGTTCTTTGCCACCGGATTCGAAACAACGGCCGTGGCGACGGCAGCCATCTTGCTGAACGACCCGCCGCCCAACCTGTTTGTCTATTCCGCGCACAAGTGGGTGCCGGCTGCGATGGACATCGTCGCTCGTCTGCCGCAGAGCCCAGTCGAAGGCTTTCTGGCCGCCGGCCATGCCGCCACGATCACCGGCTTCGGTCTGTTCGAGCCCTTCGTCGCCACGCATCGCCGCCCGGTTGTTGTCGCTGGCTTCGAACCGCTGGACATCCTGGCCGCCTTGGTCTGCTTGGTGGAATGCATCGTCGACGGAAATGCGGCTTTGGTGAACGCCTTTGCGCGCTGCGTTTCACGCGCTGGCAACGCGCGCGCGCTGTCCGCCTTGCACCGCGTCTTTGATATGGGCGACGGTCCGTGGCGCGGCATCGCGCACATCCCAGGTGGCGAGCTAACACTGCGCTCCGCATTCCAGGCCCACGATGCGCGAACGCGGTTTGCTGATCTTTTGGCGCAGGCTCCGGTGCGACAGTCGCGCGCCTTGGCCGATGCCTGCGTCTGCGGAGCGGTGCTGACCGGCGTGCAAAAGCCCAGCGACTGCATGCTGTATGGCAAAGCCTGCCAGCCACAGTCGCCCATCGGGGCCTGCATGGTCAGCAGCGAAGGCCCCTGCCGCATCTGGTTCGACAGCGGGCGAGCCATCCCCGCGACGGAGCACGCATCATGACCGCGCCATTGCACGGCAAAGTCAGCCTGCAGCACGGGCAAGGTGGCCCCGCCATGCGCGCGCTGGTCGAAGCCGTCTTTCTGCGCGGCGTCGAACATCCCGAAGCGCTGGCACTTTCCGACGGCGCCGCCATTCCGTTTGGCGACCGTTTTCTGGTGATCACGACCGATGCCCACACCGTGCAGCCGCTGTTTTTTCCCGGCGGAGACATCGGTCGCCTGGCGGTCTGCGGCGTGGTCAACGACCTAGCGATGATGGGAGCGACGGAGGTGCTGGCGCTGACCTGTGCCGCCGTCATCGAAGAGGGCTTCCCGCTGGATGTGCTGACCCAGATCGCGGAATCTCGACAACAGGCCAGCGTCGAAGCGGCGGCTCCGGTCTTGACCGGCGATACCAAGGTGCTGCGACGCGGCGAAGTCGATGGCCTGATCCTTTCGACCAGTGGTCTGGGCGTGACCGATCGCGTCGTGCGCGACCGCGGTCTGCGACCTGGCGATGCCGTGGTCTGCACCGGCACCGTCGGTGATCATGGACTCGCCGTGCTGTCGGTTCGCCATCGGCTTGGGCTGCAGGGCGATCTGCGATCCGATGTTGCGCCGCTAAACGGCTTGATTCGATCCGCGCTGACCCGCGTCGGGGATGCCATCCACGCGATGAAGGATCCAACGCGCGGCGGCGTGGTCAGCGCGCTGTCTGAAATGGCCAGCAAGTCCGGCGTGCGCGTGCGCTTGCAGCAAGCCGCGATTCCCATTTCACCGGCCGCTCGCGCCGCGTCCGAGCTTTTGGGCATCGACCCGCTGATCGTCGCCAACGAAGGAAAAGCGCTGATGGGTGTCGCCCCAAATGCGCTGGACGCGCTGCTGCAAGCGCTGCATGCGCATCCGCTGGGACGCGCTGCCGCCTGCATCGGGCACGTCGAAGCCGGCCCGCCTGGCGAGCTATTGGTAGACACTGGCTTTGGCACTCGGCGCTTGCTGGAACGCGACGGCGAGCCGCTGCCACGGATCTGCTGATGCACGAGGTATCGCTGGTGCATGCCTTGTTCGATCAGGCCGACCGCGCGCGCGGCAGTCATCCCGCAGCGTCTGTGCGTGTGCTGCGCGTGCGCATCGGATCGCGATCGGGCGTCGAAGCAGACCTGTTTGTGACGGCGTTTGACGGCACGCGCGATGAACGTGGCTATGCCAGTGCGACCCTGCAGGTTGTCGACAGCCCCGGTCGCGATCTGATCTTGGAACGCATCGAACTTGAGGTGCCCGATGTGTGACGTCTGCGGCTGCGGCGATCCCGCGAAGGTGACGATCGAAGTCGGTCGATCGCTGTTGGAAGGAAATGATCTGCAGGCGGCGCGCCTGCGACGGCAGTTCAGTCGGCAAGCCGTGATGGTGGTCAACGTCATGGGCTCGCCCGGATCGGGCAAGACGGCGCTTCTGGAAGCGACAGCGGCGGCACTGCCTGGGCGTCGCTTGGTTGCGGTCAGCGGCGACCTGGCCACTTGTCTGGATGCCGAACGCCTGCGACGGGCCGGCATCGTCTCGCAGGCGATCACGACGGGCAGCGCCTGCCACCTGGACGCGCAGCACATTCAGCGCGCGCTGCAGAATCCCGATCTGGCCGACGCGCTGCGCCAGGCCGACTTCTTCTTCATCGAAAACGTCGGCAACTTGGTGTGCCCGGCGATCTATGACCTGGGCCAGCACATAAGCGTCGTCGCGCTGTCGCTGACCGAGGGCATCGACAAGCCGCTGAAGTACCCAGTGATGTTCGAACGCGCCGATCTGGTGGTCCTGACCAAAGCCGATCTGCTGCCCTACCTGGATGGCGTTTCGGTGGCGGCGGTGCAGGAAAACGTGGCGCGCATTCGTGCCGATCTGCCAGTTGTCACGACAGCGGCCCGCAGTGGATCCGGCATCTCTGACTTTGTGGCGTGGCTGGATGCGCGGCGCCCGGCCTCTCGCCTGCCGTCGGTAGGCGGGTGATATCCTGGGACCATGCGCGCGTCCGCTGGCTTTCTGTTGGTCTGCTTCAGCCTGCCTGCTTCCGCCCAGTCCAATCCCACGCCCAAGCATCCCGCTGCGCCGCCGTCGACCCGCGCCGCGTCGGCGACGACGCCCAAACCCGCACCGCCAGCACCGGCCTCGCCTGATTCAAAGGCCCAGGACCGGCCGGGACCGACGCCTTCTGCCCACGCTTCATCCTGCCCCCTGCCCGCCGATGCAGCGACGCTGGAAGTCGCCGCCTTCGGCAGCAAGACCAGCCCAGGCGGACTGCGCGTCGATTACGCTGGCACCACACGCGATCACTACGCGGACGGACGCTTCGATGCGTTCGCCACGCTGCGCTTTCGCCGTGGTACGCAGGACGATACGTGGCTGCCCAGCGTACTGGCTCCGTCGCAGGCCCGCGTCATCCTGGGTCACCGCGTCGCGCTGCGCAGCGCCGACGATCGTCGAGCGGTCCTGCAGATCGCCGCTCTGCAGACCGCCGCAGGGCCCGATGTCGCCAAGCCCACACGTCCCGTCGACCGGCCGCCCAGCGTGCGGCACCTGGGCGACGGACGCTGCGAGCCGATGCCGCGCGAACATTCCCCCTGCACCGACGGAGAAGGCTACTGCGTCCTGTCCTGGGGCAAGCCACATGGCTGGAGCAGCGCGCTGTGGTGCCGCGGCGGCCAGTGGGTGATCGAAAACGAGCGAAACCTGTAGCCGGCAGTTTGATTACATTAATAGATAAACATCAGCACACCAATACAAACTAACAAGCTATTGGAATGTGCCATCCGCTGCAGAATTTGCCATTGGGCGAGGCTCCAGCAGCACGCGGTCGCCTCGATTCGGCGAATTGTCGAAAGGAATAGCTTGGTTATTGGTTCCCGATCGACTTGTCAGCCTCTTTTTGCATAATAGGTGGCTACTCGCATCGGGGGCGGTCCTTGTCTACATCGATTCTGCGTGTCCTTGTGTTTGTATTGTTGTTTGGCGGATCCGGGGCGGCCTTCGCTGCTGCGCCAACCGCCACCACGTCGGCCGCAACGAACATCACCACGTCATCGGCGATGCTAAACGGCATTGGCAATCCCAACGGTTCACCGACGACGGGCTGGTTCCGGTACAGCACGACGAATCCGGGCACCTGCAACAACTCGTTCGGCTTCCGCGTGCCGTCGGCCGGCGGCACCGATCTGGGAATGGGCAGCGTGGGTGTTCGCTATTCGATTACCACCACTGGCCTAAGCCCCGGAAACACCTATTACTTCTGCGCCATTGTGTCGAACTCAGCGGGAACGGCGTATGGCGAAGTGCTGTCCTTCACCATCCCGGCGCCGCCGACGGTGGTGACCTCGACCGCGAGCGGCATCACCAGCAGCAGTGCGACCCTGCAGGGATCGGCCATTCCCTTCGCGTCTTCGACGACGGGATGGTTCCGCTACGGCACCAGCAACCCAGGAAGCTGCACCAGCACGTTCGGAACGTCGTCGTCAGGCGTGTCGCTGGGATCGGGGACGACGTCGGCTCCCTATTCGGTCTCGATCAGCGGGCTCGCGCCGGCGACGACGTATTACTTCTGCGCGACGGCCAGCAACAGCTACGGCACGGGTTACGGCAGCGTGCTTTCGTTCAGCACACCGCCGGCGGCCCCGCTGGTGTCGACGACCAGCGCGACCTCTGTCGTCGGCACGGGCGCAGTGCTAAACGGCTCTGCCAACCCCGGAGGCGCCA
>JAYRFD010000931.1:0-1546 GCA_041908565.1 Polyangia bacterium
AGATCTTTGGGCAGCTTGGCTTCTCGAACCTGATGCGCGCGATGCGCGTGCGCTGGGGCGACGGCAAGAAGCGCGAGGTTGCGTACCATGCCATCGCGCAAGAGACAGCGCAGCTGGAAGCGAAGCTGGCCCAGTACCAGACGGGCGGCGGAGGCCCAGCGAAGTCATGATCGCGAACCTCTTTCTTCGTGGCGCGTCCGACGGCACCCAGCTGATCCGCTCGTTCGGCGCGCGGCTGATCCTGGCGATGGGATATGGGCTGCGGCAGGTGCCCGCGAGCGAGCGCAAGACGATCTTGGAGAAGGGTCTGCGCGAGCTGTGGTTTCTGTCGATGCTGGTCATTCAGTGGTGGGCCGAGCGGCTGCCAAAAGCCGAAGCCAAGATCATCGACGAGGGGCTGGAGCCCTATTCGCTGAAGCCGCTGGCGACGAACTTGAAGCAGGTGGCGGAGCGGCTGGAGCCGTTCGTGCGCGCGACGTATGAAGCGAGCAGCGATGCGAACCTGGCCGGTGCAGGCGTCTACTTCAAGGCGTTGCTCGAAGACGTGGGCGCGGACACGCTGACCAAGGCGCTGCGGTTCCTGCCGCTCGATGCCGCGCAGGAGCAGCTATTCAAGGGAATGCCTCCACCCGACGGACTAGAAGCGGAGTTTAAGCAGGTGCTGGCATCCACACCGGCACCGCCTGTGGTGAAGCCGGAGGCACGCGGCGATCGATTTGAGCGCGCGGATCTCGGCACGCGCACTGCGCCTGCGCAGCCCGCACGGCCCCCTGCGCCAAACCTCGCGGTGTCTGAAAAGACGCGCAGCTACTTCGCGAGCCTTGGCTGGTCGGGCGATGACCTGGAGCGCATCTTGAGCGGTCCATCGGGAGGTGCGAAGGCGTAAATGGCGACACTCGATCCATCGGTCTTCTATCGCGACTTCTCGGCGGACTCGCCGATCACGACGGGGGCGCAGCACCTGTCTGCGGCGGCGACGCGGCTGGCGTTTTCGACCGTGTACGCCATCACGGAGCTACCCGAAGCCGCATGGCAGGAGTTCAAGCAGCTTCTTTCGCCCGACACGCTGTGGGGTCTGTGCTTGGTGGTGGCGGCCTGGCTGGTGGCGACGATCATCGGTGGCCCAATCGGTGCGGCCATAAACGGTCTGCTCGCTGCATATGGCCTGTATGAGCTGTGGCCAGTGGTGAAGGCCGTCGTCGGGGACCTGTGGGCGTGGCTGCGTAGCGCGTACTACGCCGACGGCGAAGACGAGCTGCATGCCTCGGGAAAGCACTTCGCTGACGCGCTCGCCAAAGGCGGGATCACGACACTGGAAGCCATCGTCACGCATCGCGTGTTCCACGGCACGGCTAAGAAGATCCGCGAGCGATTCCCAACCCCAGAGTGGCTGCGCAAGAGCTACGCGGAACAAGAGACCAAGAGGACCGCGCGCAAGGTAGACGAGGAAGCGAAGCGCAGACGCAGTCGCGCGATCGAAGAGTCGGCATCGGGTGCTGCGGCAGCTTTGGTGGTGCCCGCAGGGCGCGGGGCAGGCGATGCAATC
>JAYRFD010000932.1:0-12038 GCA_041908565.1 Polyangia bacterium
AGAGAGAAGCGATTGTAGGCGATCTCGGCGTCTGCGATGAAGTCATCCAGCCCGACCGCGGCCGGCGGCCCCGACAGATTGATGGCGTGGACGATGCCGTTGCGATCGAACAGGCGCGCCGCACGCGAAGCCGCGCCCAGAAGAACATGCGAGTGCAGATCGATCCGCGGAATGTCGCTGCGCACAAACGGCGGACGGCTGGCCATGTCCACCGCCAGCGTGGGCAGCGGGGCCTGCGTTCCACGATTGCTCGATGAACCCGAGGATGAGGTGCGACAGGCTGACAGGACCAGCAGCAGTGGCAACAGGCAGCGGCTGACAGCCAACAATCGATCGAAGGAAGGACGCGGCACTGCGGCGCAGTCTAGCATGCAGCCTGGCATGCAGCCTCGCGAACCAACCCAGCAAGCGGCGTCGAAGATGATACGATCGGGGCGTGGTCGCCTATGCACAGCCGACCGTTGGGGGTTCAGGCAACGCGTGGGGGCGTCGCGTGCTCCTGGGTTGCTTGGTGTTGGCGGGCCTCGCAGTGAATCCAGGCAGCGCCGACGGTGAGCCCAGGATCTCGCGCGGGAAGCTAACCATCCGTCGACATGGGCGAGACATTCCGCGCGATCACGTCGAATTCCCGCCCTTGCGCTTGGCGGGGTCTGGCGTCGAATCTCCGACTGCGAACGCGACTGCAAACCTCACTGCAAACGGGACCGCAGCGCCGACCAGCGACGGCGCCGATCGCCAGCCGACACCGACCGCCGCGCCGCCGACACCGGTCGCAGCGGCTTCGCCGGATCCGTCTCTGCCAGTTCAGACCACCGGCCCAACGACTGCCGCGTCCCCACCGAGTGCGGATGAACTGCCGACGGTTCAAGATTCCGCACCGCAACCTGCGGCCTGCCGCGCCGATGCCGATCCTGGCGAAGCCACGGTGCGCTGTACCGATGGAAAGGTGTGGACCATGCGCAGTGCCGGCCTGATCTTGCCGCCGGTGCTGCGCTGTTCGTCGAAGCATCCCGAGTGCTGCCAGATCGGCTTTCGCAAGCTGCGCGATGTGCAGCTCGCTGACCTGTTGCGCGTCGCTGAAGGCCAGGCCCCGGTCTGCTACATGCGGGTCGGCGACTTCCTGACCAACCCGCCCTCGCCGGGCTATGCCTCGTCGGTGTACGACCGCTTGGATGACGAGCTTCCCCCCAGTCTGCGCGTGCACAAGAACTGCCCCAAGGGACGCTATCTGGCGCTCGGCGCCTGTCACGATCCCAGCGAGCTGATGCGGGCTGTGCGTCCGCCAGTCGTGACGGATCGCAACCGGACCTTGGTGCCCGAAGCCGACGAAGTCGTCGAGCGCATGCGACGCGAGTTTGACCAAAGCGGTCGCTGCCCGCAGGCGGCCTTGGACATCGAGGTGCTCAAACGCATCTACAACGCGGCGCAGCTTCGCTTGCAGCTCGTCGCCGACACGCCCTTGGACGTCGAGCCGCTGATCGCTCAACCTAGCTCGCCCAGCAGCAGCGGGCCCGAGCCGCGCCTGCCGGCATCCTGCGGTTACAACGCGACGTATCAGACGTGGTATCAGACGACGTTTCACTGTGCGACGCAGAAGAGCTGCTTTGCCCAAAGCCACTCGTCGCTGCCACACACCTGCGCGCAGTTTCAACGCGCCACCAGCGCAAGCGGCACCAGCCCGTACTTCTGGCCGTGGGCCAGCTGTCAAAACGTCCCCTTCTGCAGCGCGGTCAGCAGCGCCCGTATCGAATGCACGGGCGTCGCTCGCTTGACGGCGCTCGGACGTGGCGTGTTCTTGATGATCCAGGAAGACACGACGGCCGCGCCTTATTACTACGGGGTGTTGTTTGCCCAACCTCGGGCTCGCACGCCGGACGAAGTGCAGGCGGCAAAGCGCGCGCGCGCACTTCTGCAGGACATGGCCCACCACCTGCCCAAAGAGTCCGAACGCCAGCGCCTGTACGATCTTTTGTCCTCGCTGCCGGAATAATTGGCTGCGGTGGGCGGCAGCTGGGATCGGCGCCCGCTACAGGCGATAGCCAAGGCCCAGGTGGGTCGACACCGAGACCGGACCCGGCGCCTGCGTCAGACCGTAGGCACCGACGCCCAGCTCGGCATGCAGCGCGCCAGTGCTGCCCAGGCGCAGCAGATCGGCCGTCGCCCCGACATGGCCGCCCAGGACCACGGTCCACATCGATCGTCCGGGCATCGTCCGTCGGCTCAACAGCAGCATCCCGGGATCGATGCCGACGCCGACGCGAATTCGCTCGTGCACCTTCATCCACAGCTGCGGACCGATCAGCACCACCTGATGCGGCAGGCCCGTCAGCAGCTGGCCCGCTTCGATGTGCAGACGAACCCCGCCCAGCCAGCGCAGGTCTTGCGCGCCAAGCTCGGCGACCAGGGCTGCCCCGGGCATCGACTGCGAAAACGCCCAGCGATACGCAAAGCCAACCGACACCCGACCGTAAAACTGCGCGCGCCGCGGGCTTTGCGGAATATCGACAATCGGGGGAGCCAGCGTGCTGCCGTCATCCCCCGCCCCGGTCGTCGAAGCGGTCGAAGGCGGACCGGGACTGGGCGACATTGAAGCCGGCGGTGGTGCGGCAGGCGCAGAAGGCGCAGGCGTCGATCCTGGACTGCCGGATGGGCTTGCACCCCGTCGCGTCGCGCCCCAGGCCAGAGACGGTGAGCCCAGCAGCAGCGCCAATAGACCGCACAGGCCCGTCGAAAGCAACCGACCGCGGGCTCGACGGTTCAGCGACATGGCGGAACAAACACCTGGCAAGTGGGGTTGGCCGTGCCCATGGCCAGGCAGCGCGGGTGCAGCTCCCACAGGTTGGGATCGCAGGCTCCCAAGCGCTGCAGCTCTTCACAGCTGCGCTGCTGGATGCACTGGCCACGCCCTTCGTCGATGTCGGGCAAGATGGCGCTGTCGCAGCCACCGTGCACGCACGAGATCTTTTCGATCACTGATGCCGGACAGCAGCGCGATAGCTGGGTGGCGGCGATCTCGCAGGACAGCTCGTCTGGGCTGATGCCGTCGTCGGCCATCAGGAACAACAGCGCCGCCCCCCCGACGATCGGTCGCAGCAGCCCTCGCCAGGCAGGGCGACACCACAGCCGCGCGTTCAAAAACCGGGAGGCCAACATCGCGCGCCTATGCACGCAATGCCTATGCCATGTGCGCGCAAGCGGCCCGAGGAAGGCGCTGCTGTCGAGCCCGTCCCAGATTCATCTGGTGGATTTCAAACAGCTCACGAAGTCGATCTGGTGAAGGCTTATCGCGAATTGGCAGACGCGGCCGATCGCTGGCCCGCCCCACGCCAGTTGAGCACGAAGTACAGCGCCATGCCGATCATCATCACCCAGCCGTACTGCGCCCGATCCAGCGTCCAGGCGAATGCCACCGCGGCTGCCGCAAAGCTCCACACCCAAAGCTCGCCGCGGATCGCCTGGCCAAGCTGGGCACGCCGACCCGAATCGGGAACGCGCGGCCACAGCGAAGGCAGCAGGCGCGGCACGCGTGCCAGGTACGTGCGATAGGCGTCGCCTTGCGACTGCAAAAGCTCGTGCTCTTCGCGTTGGATCAGGCGCAGTGTAAACAGCGGAATGGCGATCAGCAGCCACAGAAAGCCCGGCAGGCTGGCGACAAAACCAAAGCCACAGACCAGAAGATAGTTGCCCAGATACAGCGGGTTGCGCACGTAACGAAACGGACCATCGGCCACCAAGCCCTCGCTGTGCAGCGCTTGATCGTGCACCACGGCGCTTTGCAGGTACGCCGTCGCCCAGGTTCGCAGCCAGGCCGTCGCCACCACAAGCGCGGCGGACAGCACCGCAAGTCCTTGGAACACGCGCATCCACGGGGGCTGTCCCGGCAGCGCTTGCGACAGCCACTGTGCGACGCGTACTCCGCTGGGCTTGCCGTCGATGAAATAGGCGGCAAAGGCCAGCCAGAAGATCCCGCCAAAGATCCAAAAGCGGTAGCGAAATTCCCAATCCCGGGCCTGCATGGCGGGCATGCTATCGCAGTCTGGACGCGGGATCCGCTGGCGCCTTGTTCGACGCACCGCGTCGACGCCAAAACAGCCCCACAGCCAGCGGCCTTCTTGATGGATCGATCCCGCAGCAATGGGACGAAAGCCCCAGATTGTTGAGCTATCTACCCGGTGTTAAGTCACTAGTAGGTAGGAGTAGACACAAGACTCAGACGCCAAAAACACTGCACGGCGCCTGTCCCTGTTGGACGCGGTTGCAAGAAAGAGAGGAAGGCCATGACCAGGAACAAACGGTTCTTTTTCAGAGGGTGGCACTCTGTTGGGCTGGCCGCTGCGCTGGTGTTGTTTGCCGGAGCGGTTCGCTGTTCTGGCGTGCGGCTGGACTCGCTTGAGCCCGGTACCGATGGCGAAGAACAACCCGACATGGCGACGCCGCCACCGCGCGTGGTGGGCCTGCGCATCGTGCCGGACAACGACGTCTTGCTGGTCGATCTGAACCAGGAAGCGACCAAGTCGTTCAAGGTCGTGCTGTTTCAAAGCAACGGCGTGCAACAAGACGTGACGGCGCAGACGACGCTGACTCTGGACAACCCGACCGTCGGTAGCCTGACGGGATCCAGCTTCACCAGCGCCAAGATGGCCGCCAACAAGGTCGACTTCACGCGCATCAAGGCGACGTACCAAGACAAGACCGCGCTCGCCAACTTGAGCCTGGTGTGGCTGCGCAAGAGCGGCGCCGCGCAGGACTTCTTCTTCGACCTGCCCTACCAGGGTCCGGCGCAGTCGCAGCCGCTGACGTTCCAGACGTTCATCCAGTCCATCGACTCGTTCTTCGCCGTTGATACGACGGGCAGCATGGGAGCCGAGATCAACAACCTGCGATCGAGCCTGTCGAACACCATCATTCCGGCTGTGAAAAAGGCGGCCGCCAAGGATGCGTGGTTCGGCGTGGCGGCGGTGGAAGACTTCCCCGTCGCGCCGTTTGGCAACGCCAACGCGTACCCCGGCAACAAGGACGATCAGCCGCTGATCCTGATCAGCGCGATGACGGACTCGGTCACCATGGCCCAGGCCGCCGTCGACAAGCTGATGAAGGGATCCAGTCCACGCGGCGCGGGTGGCGACGGTCCCGAAGGGCAGATGGAAGCCCTGTACCAAATCGCCACGGGCGAAGGCAACGTCGTGGCCAACGTGGTCGACATCCCCAAGCACCAGACGCCAGGCACCTTGGGCGGCGTCGAATTTCGTCGCGGCGCCTTCCCCGTGATCACGATGATCTCGGACGTGGTGTTCCACGCCAAGGGCGAAACCGGAACCTGCGGTGGCGACAGCGTCAACTACTCGGGCGTCGTATCGACCCGCGCGCACACCCGCACCGAAACGCTGGCGGCCCTGAACAAGATCTGCGCCAAGGTCATTGGTGTCTCGGCCGAAAACCCAGGCGCCTCGGCGGACTGCACCGCTGCCAAGGACTTGGTCAGCTTCGCCAAGGGCACCGGCGCCATGGTTCCCCCCGAAGCCTGGGGCGCTGCCGGATCGCGTCCCGCGGGCTGCGCGGTCGGTCAGTGCTGCACCGGCCAGGGTGGCGCTGGCGAAGCGCCCGACGGCAGCGGCCTGTGCTCGCTGGTCTTTAAGATCCCGACCAACGGCACCGGCCTGGGCAGCCAAGTGGTGTCGGGCATCAGCAACGTCGCGCTGTACGCCGCCTTTGATGTCGAAACGAAGAAAGACGGCCTGACCATGGGCGAAGGTGGCATTCCCATCACCATGGGCAAGACCACGGCCGACTTCATCACCAAGATCGTCCCGCTGGATGCGACGGCCTCGCCGCCTCCGACGAACAAGACGCCAATGAAGACCATGACGGGCTTTTCGGGCGTGGTGCCAGGCGCCGTGGTCCGCTTCACGATCGAGGCCAAGAACGACTTCCAGCCGCCGATCGACAAGCCGCAGATCTTCCACGCGACGATCCGCATCCTGGCCGGTGGTTGCACCGATCTCGATCAGCGCGATGTCATCATCCTGATCCCGCCATCCGCCCCGCCCGTCGTCGGCTAGCCCGAGCCACCGGGTGCAGTTTGACCCCGTGACTGTCGCTGCCTGCTCCCGCTCGCTCGCTCGCCCGGTGTACTTCCCCGCGTTCCGATCTTCCGATTCCCTCCCCTGCTGGCCTCTTTGATGCCCCGGATACCGACGGGGGCCATTCGCGCACAAGCAACGACCGACCGATTGATCGATCGACCGCTCGCTCGCTCGTCAATCCCGCTGCCTCCGCGGGCGATAGATCGGCCGTCGTGCCGCGCAGGCCATGCAGGGCCATTGCAGGCAAATGCGGTAGGCATGCCAGGACATAAACCTGCATCGCAGCCACCGCCGCGGTAGCTCGCGATCAAGCATCAGACGGAAGTGGCTTCTGCGGTCGACGGACTGGGCGACGTACCGGTTGTTGCCCGACGCCGAATCGCTGTGCCACGACATCTCCCTGGTGGCCAAGGGCCCCTTGGCCGACGGCAGCACGAGGCTTGCGCGATCGCCGCGCAAAGCAGCGGAAGGAACAAGCCAGACGCCCCGCCCCCGGTGACGATCGACAACTGCGGACCGACGACCGACAACCGACAACCGACGAGCCCCCCCAGCTCGTCTACGGAACGACGCGCGTGTTGCCGAACGCCGTGTACGCTCGACACGGCTGGCCGCGCAGCGACGGACAAGCCGGTCGCGGAGTCGGCACCGTGATGCCCTTTAGCGTTGGCAAAAGGATGCTGGACGCGTGCAGCGTGTCGTGCGCGACCCGGTGCGTGGTGCTGGCCGGCAGCGGCAGCAGTTTGAACTTCCACGCCGCGCGCGTTCCGCCTGGCGTATCGATGGTCAGCCGCAGGCGAGACCCCGTGCGGAACACATGCGCAAAGGCCGGAACGCCAACCCGCACCGCGGACCAGTCGCTGCCACCGACGGCGGGCAAGGGCTGCACGTCTTCGCGGAGGTGCGTGTGCTGCGGCCACAGCGGCGTCGCTTCGGGTCCCAGCTTGCGCTGCGATGCGCGCAGCCAGCCGCTCTGCACGAACATCTCTTGCCCGTCGGGGCGCACTTCCGACAGCGTCACTTGCAGATCGGCGTCCTTTTCCGTCGACTGCATGAACAGATCGACGCTAGCCGTACCCACCATCGAGCTGTCCTGGGTCAGCGCAGCCGTCTCGAACACCAGGGCCTGACCGGTCTGCGGCGGCAGCCAGCGATAGCGCGGCAGGCGGGCCCAGACATCGCCGCCCGGGGCCAGCACGCTGCGCTGTCCCGCCTCGGGATCGATTCGGAACTGACTGGCGGATGCCGCCACCGTCGGGCTTGCTTCCGCCAAGCTGCCATCTGGTTGCAAGTACAGGCGCTGCGGCTGCGTCTCGGGAACCGGCCAGCGAGCAAACTTGCGCTCGAACGCCCAGTCCGGCGCGCCCGGCGTCCCCGACGGACCAGCACCCGCTTCAAACAGGACGCGGACCATCGGTTCGGACTCGTATTCGGCCAGCGCGGCTTCATAGGTCTTGTGGTGCGCCAAGCGATCGGGCGGTAGCTCGATTTCCGCATCAAACACGCGCGACATCAGAAGCGGAGCCAAGCGTCGAAGCTGCGGATCGATCCGTGGCACGCGACGCGCCACGTACAGGTCCATGAAGGTCTGCCATTCGACCAGCAGGCCCGGCGCGAAGGCATCGATGTGGACGCCGTTGTACGCCGTCAAGCGCACCGTCTTGGATCCCGTAAAGCGATTGAACAGCGACGCAAAAAACGGCCCCGTCTGTTCGTCTTGCCAGGCGCTGGCCAGGTACACCGGGACGTTGATCTTCGACACAAACGTCGTCGGAGTCAGCGGATCGCCGATGTCATGGCGATAGTAGGGGTTCTGGTTGATCTGCTCGACCAGATCGACCTTCTGGCCGTGCAGAAGCTGATTTTCCGCGCAGGTTGTGTCGCCCAGCACCACCTGTTCGTCTTCCCAGCCTTGGCCATACGGCGCGGCTTTGTCTTGCACGCCGCTGATCCAGCCCACCGCAAACCCCGTGTTCAAAAGACCGCCGGGCATCAGCGTCTGGTAGGTGTCGCCCATGACGGAAAACGGCATGATGGCGGCCAGGCTGGGCGGCTGCTGTTCCGCGACGAAGAACTGGCTGTACCCAGGGTACGAAATGCCGGTGGTGCCGACCTTGTTGTGCAGGACCCAGGGCTGAGCCGCGACGGTTTCGATGATGTCGTACGCATCCAGCCGCTGCAGCGTATCGAAGAAGTCGAAGGCGCCGCCGGAACAGCCGGTGCCGCGCATGTTCACACCGACCGTCGCATAGCCCATCACCGCCGCGATCAAGGCGCTGGGATCGGCGGGCGGATCGCACAGCACGGGGAACGTGCCGCATAGAAATTCGAACTCTCCGCGCTGGGTTCCGGGCCGCGACGGATCATAGCCCGAGTAGTTCACCACCGTCGGATACGGCCCCTTGTCGACCGGCCCCGGCAGCGTGACATAGATCGACAGCAGCGTGCCGTCGCGCGTCCGCAGATAGCCATGCCCCGGCATCAGGCGCTGGCCGCTGTAGAAGCTGTGATCGGGCTTGCTCTCGTCGACCGAGCGCACGCGCAGACCCTTGACCTCTTCCTGCGGCACGCCGCGGATGGCGCTGGTGCGGATCGCATAGCCCAAGCCAGGCGTCAGATTGCGAAAGACAAAGCTGCCCATCCCGTCGACCTGGCCGCTCTGCAGCTTGGTGCCCCTCCCGTCGAAGACCGAGATCTCTGCACCGGGCTGGGCATGGGTGACATGAAGCTGTTCGATGCTCTCGCGCACCACAAACGGCGCCCGGTCAGCCCCGCGCAACGGACCGGTTAGCTGGGGATCGCAGCCAGTCAGCGACCCCGAAAGCAGGCTGCCCAGTCCAGCGCTCAGAAGGCCCATCCAGACGCTGTTCTTCGACGGGAAACGCGCGCCCATTACGACACGACACAACGACGACAGAGGTGGTGTTCGCATGCCGGGATTCGTAGCGCCCTTGTCGCCGCGCGGTCTAGCGTTTTTGCCAGCCGGCTGCGTGCCCGGCTGCGTGGTATGTTCCGCGCGTGTTTCGTCTTCGCGGCATTCGCAAGCGCCACTACAATCCGCTCGCGCCTTGGGTGCTGGACGGCATCGATCTGGACATCGCCCCCGGCGAGACCGTCGGCCTGTGCGGTCCCGGCGCCAGCGGCAAGAGTCTGCTGCTGAAGATCCTCTGCGGCTTGGTGCAACCCGAAGAAGGCGATGTGCACGTCGACGGCGTGCCGCTGTCGTCCGTCGATGTCGACCCCGCGGACAAGCGACGCGTGCAGGCCAGCGTCGGCATGCTGTTTCAGAACAACGCGCTGTTCGATTCGCTGAACAACTTCGACAACGTCGCCTTTCCCTTGCGCCAGCGCGATCTGCAAAGCGGCCAGCAGCCCGACGAAGCCCGCATCACCGAACGGGTCAGCGAAGCGCTGCGCGGCGTCGGTCTGTACGATCACCGCGACAAGATGCCCAGCCAGCTTTCCGGCGGCCAGCGCAAGCGCGTCGCCCTGGCCCGTGCGGTGGTCGCCCGCCCGCCGATCATCCTGTACGACGAACCGACGGCCGGCCTGGATCCGGTGACCACGGCCAAGATCTACGACCTGCTGCGGCACGAACGCGCAGCGACGGGCGCGACCGTCCTTCTGGTATCCAGCGACATCCCGGCGCTAAGAGAGTTCGCTCCCCGCTTGCTGATGTTGTATCGTGGTCGGCTCCGTTATGACGGCCCTGCACGCACAGTCGAAGACTCGGCAGACCCTGCGGTCCGCCAGTTCATCCGCGGCGACCTTACCGGTCCGCTGTAGCGGTCGACCTGCGTCCAGCGTCGAGCATGGGATAGACCGGTTGCACGGGTCGGGCGTTGTCAGAGCCCCGTGTTACAAAGGTTCTCGCGTGGTTGGCAAACGGCCGCCACGCGGATCCGACGAAGCCAGGCTTGCCCCCGTCGGCAGCCGGCCCGTGAAACGGTCGAAGTCATGATGCAGCCGCGCTAGCCCCGTCGCCCCACCGTCGAGAGGCAGAGGCCAGCGCCCCTGGGTCATGACCCAAGGCACCCATCGGTGCCTGTCTGAGCAATGCGTTTGTGGAACGAAGAGAGGAGAACGGAAATGAGTCGTAAATCGGTGGAGGGATCCAAGGGACTGCGAGCCGCGATCATGCGCCTTTTGGCTGCCAGCAAAAGCCAACAGAGCCAGCGTGCGGTCACCGTCCAGGATCTGGCACCCGCCAAAAACCCTGGCTCGTCGGCCTCGGCTGACGACGACTGCAGTGATGCAGCGGCCCGCGTCGAGTGGTCGCTTCGCATCATGTCATGAGACGGCCGGACCGCCCCGCGGCCCCCGTCCTTGGCGGGCCCGGCGGTCCGTCGGACGTGGGGCGCGGGTCGGCGCCCGACCCTCAACCTGCTCAACTTCGTGCATTTTTAGTATGGTTCACGATATATTTTTCATGTGATAACCCCTGAATCTTCGCTGCCGCATCGGGCCAGACCGTCGAAGCTGCGACTGCTTCTGCCCGCCTTGGGTCTTCTGTCCTGGCTGAACGGTGCGGGCCCCGCCCACGCAGACGAAGCGCTGGACGCCGCGCGCAAGCGCTTCGAAGTCGGAGAGCGCCACTACGTCGAGGGCCGCTACTGGCAAGCCGGCAAAGCCTTCGAGGAGGCCTACAACCTGTCTAAGCGCGGCGATCTGCTGTTCAACGCCGGTCGCGCCTATGACCGCGGCGACTACGCGACACGTGCGATCGAGGCCTACCAGGGCTATCTCAACTCGATCAGCGACGCGCCCGATCGGGGGCACATCGAAAAGCGCATCCAGGATCTGCGGGCTTCGCTGGCCAAGCTGACCATCGTCACCGATGAAAAAGCCTTCGTCCTGGTCGATGGGCATGAGATCGGTCGCACGCCGATGCAGAGTCCGATCGAAATGGACAGCGGCTACCACCGCTTGACCGTGCGCAAAGACAACCTGTCGTGGAGCAAAGAGCAGCAGTTCAATGCCGGCGAGAGCTATCGCTTCGAGGTCACGCTAACCGAGCGCAAGAACGATCCGGGAGGCCTGGAGAGCGGCACCGAAGAAGAAGCCGCCCGCCTGCGCACTCCGCCGCGGCGCTTTGCCCTGGTCCTGGGGGCCGGTGGCGCCATCGACGTCGCGGGCGGTGGTTTCCCGCCGCATCAGGTCGCCTTCACGGTGGGCTTGGACTATCGCGCGCGGCTGCGCTCGAACTATGCGCTGGATGTCATGATGCGCATCCCGTTCGAGCTAGCCGGCGGCTGGCGCAATGCCGGCTTCCTGTTGGGCGTGCGCGGGGCGCTGTTCCCGACCGCTCGCCTGCCGCTTGAGATCTTCGTCGAGCTGGGCGCTGGCCTGGGTGTGCTGGAATCGACCGTCAAGCGGCTGCCGGATGGCAAGGGGGCTTGTTCGACGCTGGGTTCGCTGAACCCCTGTTCGCTGTACGGCGTGCGCATCCAGCCGGTGGTGGGCGTGGCTTACCGCATCGTGCCGGCGTTTGAAGTTCGGGCCGAAGTCCTGGGACTGGATGTCAACGTCACCAGTCCCGTCGTCGATCCCCGGCTGCGCTTCATGGCTGCTGCGGCCTATCGCTTTCTGTAGGCCGCGCAAGCCGCGAACCGACGCTCAGCTGAGCTCAGCGCTCGCGACGGCCGTAGGTCTCGCTGTCGGGTCGCTTTTCCACGCTGCTGCCGGCCTGACGACGACGCGGCGGGCGGCCTTCCGACAAGCTGGCGGTGGGCAGCAGGCGCTCGCCGGCTGGGTGTCCGGTTGCAAAGAAGCTGGGACCGACGAAGGCCCGCGGCCGATGCAGGCAGGCGATCTTGCACGTGCCGCAGACCTCGTCGACGAAGGCCACCAGCGCAGCCAGCACGGCGCGGGCCAGGACTTCCGCCGGCGCCTTGTGCGGTCGACACATCGCGGCCAGCACCGTCGTCATGCGCTCGCTTAGGACCACGGCCTCAC
>JAYRFD010000933.1:0-16160 GCA_041908565.1 Polyangia bacterium
AACCAACCCCTGGACTTGCTCGGCGTTACGTTCGAGCCGGGCACCAGTGGACAGGTCGAAATCCTCGTCGATGTCTTCGATGCGACGGGCTGCCTAGTGGGCCGCGGACAAGCTTCGATCAGCCTGGCTGGCGACATCGACTATGAGCTTCCGCTCTCCATCGAACCCGTCGCCAAGTGTGGGGCTCCGACGGCCAAGCTGCTGGTTCAGCTGGTCAACGGGGTGGGCGGGTCCGGCAAGGTCACGGGCCCCGGCATCAACTGCGGCGGTGGCGGCAGCGACTGCGAAGAGCCCTTTTCCGTCGGCCAGCAGGTGACGCTGACGGCCACGGCGAGCAGCGGGAACTTTCTGGGCTGGTCTGGTGGCTGCACGGGCGTCGGACCGTGCTCGCTGACGCTGACGCCGTCAGGTGAATTCACGGTGCAGGCCTCGTTCGGCGTGTGCCAGGGCTGGTGTGCAGAGCCCAGCGGTATCGCCGGGACGGCGCAGGTCTGGAATGCGATCTACGGTCGCAGCGCCGGGGACATCATGGTGGTGGGCGACAACGGGGCGATCACGCACTGGGATGGGCAGTCCTGGAAGGCGATGACATCGGGGACCACCAAGAACCTGTATGCCGTCACGGTGCCGCGGGGCAGCACGAGCTATGTGGCGGTCGGCGAGGACGGCACGATCGTGGTCTATGACGGCACGGCATGGAAAGCGATCCCGTCGGGGACCATCAAGCACCTGTACGGGGTCAGCGGCGTGAGCGCCGACGAGATTCGCGCGGTGGGTCAGAGCGCGACGCTGCTCAAAGGCAACCTGCAGAGCTTCTCGGGTGGTGAGGGCTTGCCGGGTAGCGCCGGGACCAAGACCCTGCGCGCCATCATGGTGCAGGCCAACAACAACAACAGCGGCGAGTTCCTGATCGTCGGGGACGCTGGCTATGCGACGCGGCGTTACTACGTCGGCTTCGGCTACTGGGACGACAACAGCCCTGGAGGCGCCAAGGATCTGCTTTCGGCTTGGTACAGCAAGTTCCGGCAGGTGGTCGTCGGGCAAGGCGGAGTCATCTTCCGCCGCTCGTACAACTTGGGCTGGCAGGGCTGGCAGACCGAGACGGTGCCGGGTTTCACGACGGACCTAAACAGCGTGTGGGGCGCCAGCGAGTCGTACATCCTTGCGGTGGGCGCCGGCGGCAAGATCCTGCGGTACGACGGCAACGGCTGGGGCCCCCTGACCAGCGGCACCACGGACGCGCTGCGCGGCGTGTGGGGGACCAGCGCAACCAACGCCTACGCCGTCGGCGCCGCCAACACGATCCGCCACTTCATCCCGTAGCCGCGACATCCTCCCCAAATCGCGACGTCCTCCCGTAGCCACCACGCAATCTCTGCGTCGAGGCATCAGGCTCCGTCGCGGCTGCGCGAGGCGTTGCGTATGTCGCGTGCAGCGACGGGTCTGCGGTCGGTCTGGGGCTGGTTGATAGATTGGCAGGGATGTTAATTCGTTATCGGACGAGGATAGACGGGAAGCGTCATGGCAGTCGTCGCCCTGCATGGGCGGTCTGTGAGTGCTGCGGTTGAGGTACAGCGAGACAGAGGAAAGAAGGGCAGGGCGGGAACGACGGCAGGAACGAAGAGCTACTTCTTGTCGGCCTTGGGAGCAGCGGCCTTCTTCGCAGGAGCAGCCTTCTTGGGCGCTTCCTTCTTGGGCGCAGGGGCCTGCTTGGCGGCGCTGATCGTGGGCTTGACCTTGTTCAAGGCCTTGGTCAGACGCGAGATCTTGCGCGAGGCGGTCTTCTTGTGAATGACGCCCTTCTGCGCGGCCTTGGCCAGCTGCTGAATCGCCACCGCCACGGTCGGCTCGACCGTCTCTGGTGACTCTTGCGCCTTATCGATCACGGCGCGGGCGCGCTTCACTCGAGTACGCATGGGGACAAGGTGCTGCAGGTTGCGCTCGCGGCGCTTGATGCGCTGCCGGTTGCGTTTTTCAGCCGATGCGACGTTCGCCAAGGGGTCCTCCGAGAACTGGGCAGAGACTGCAGTGCATTGCGTCCCTACGCCATCGAATCCACAAGAAAGTCCGCTACGTGTATCCGAGCCAGCCCCGCCCTGTCAACCTTTTCGCCGCTTCGGACCTTCGTCGGTTCGGTTTTTCAGGGCAGAAGCGCCGCCTTGATCTACGTCGTCAGCGTCGGAGAGGCTGAGTCCAGCAGGCTGAGCCAGAGGCGATGGGCATCAAAGGTTCCATCGGGCGCCATCGACGATCGCTCGCACAGTGCGCTGCGGCCCAGCGCCAGAGCCGCAGGCAGACCGGGGATCGGACGAGGCTGGCTGCTGACCGCGTACTGATAACCTGCCGTCGCTGCCGCCTTGACGATGCGGGCATCCAGGCTGGCGACGGCTGGGTTCGGCATCGGGATCGACATCGGGATGGGCGGCGGCGCAAGGGCATCGCAGCGACCGGCGAGTGCGATCAGGGCCCGTCGGCTCTCGCGGAGCTCGAAGGCCAGGGCTTCGTCATCCAGCGTCGTCAGCGGTGACAGGCTGCAGCCGTGTGATCCCAGCTCGCCTCCTGCTTGCGTGATCGACGGGATCATCGAAGGCAAAAGCGGCGCCGCTCCGTCGATAGAGGGCGGGACCGTGCTGTGCAAGGCCGCAGCCGCCGACAGGCTACGACGCAGAAGCGGGCCATCGCCAATGTGGAAACGCAGTCGATCGCGCAGCGCCATCGTCAGGGCCTGCCGCTTTGGGGCCGGCCACGCGGCGACCGCCTGCCACAGTCGGCGCACCTGGGTTGGCCAGCGCTGTCCTTCGTCTTTGAGCAAGCCCGCCAAGTCCACTTCGGCTTTTAGAAGCGGCAGGCAGGCTGCCCGCGCCGTCGGATCAGCCAGCGATCGCAGCAGCAGATCCAGCCATGTCCACGGCGGTGGATCTCGCAGAAAATCGGTCGCGACAAAGACGGTAAACGGCAGCCGCAGGCGCTGCAGCAGGGGGGCCGCCCACTGCGCTACTCCGGCGTGGCCTCCGTCGAAGGTAAGCGCCAGGCAGCGCTTGGGCAGGGCCGTCCCTTTCGCTGCAAAGGCCGACAGCGGCACCGCTTGATAACCGGCGTCAAGCAGGGTCTGAAGCTGCTGTTCCAGCGTCTTTACCGTGATCAGCGCGTCGGGATCGAAGCCGCGCAGCTCAGATACCACCGCTTGGTAGCGCAGGATCAGGCGCTGCGGTCGTCGGGAAAAACGCAGGCCCAGCGCTCGCGCGTGCAGCGACAGGCTGGGCTCGACGGGGCCCGTGGCAGGGGCGCTGAAAAAGGCGGCGATTTCAAAGATCAGCGCGACATGATCAGCCAACACTTGCGTCGGATGAAGCGCGCTCCGCAGGCTGTGCAACGCATGGGTCTCATCGTCGCTGCGTTGGGCGTTCGGCGCGGCCTGACGAAGCGCGGCGCAGAACGACGGCAGCATCTGCGGCAGCTGGGGATGGGTCACCGCGTGTAGCAGCGCGGCGGGCAGAGCCAGCGGGACAAGCTCGGCGGGGACTTCGCATCCAGTCGCACCAAAGCCAGCAATGAGCACGGGCTTGCCCAACACCAGCGCAACGCAGATCCGACGGGCGGCATCGCGGGCATCGTGCGCATCGTGGACGACGACGACCAGGCCGGCACAATCGGCCAGGCGGCGGGCTTCATCTGCGTCGGCGGATCGACCTGTCGAAGCCCCATCCAGCGATACCACCTGCAGCCCCGGCAGCAGCGCGGTCAGCGCATCTGGTTGCGCGCCATACACCCCGATGCGCAGCGCTTGCTCGACGGCAGCGGGCGGGCTTTGGGGCGCGTCGCTTTGCCCGCCGGTTGGCTTCGGCTGGGTCGTCCGCTGCGATGCAGGAACAAAGATCGCGGCATCCAAAAGCGGCGGCAAGACATGAATCCCCGTCGGAGAAATCCGTGGCTGAGCATCATCAGAACCAAGGATCGCCAGCAGATCGGCGCGCTGCTGCTGGCTTCCCACCACGGCACGCTGCATGGCCGGGGCTGGACCAAGCGCAGCGGTATTCCCCATCGAAGAAGCAGGTGGCTTCTTGCGCGGTCGACGATGCGGGTCAAGGACGGTCGCGTTGGGCCAGAAATAGCAGACCAGTGGGCAGCCCAGGCGCGCGGCCAGCCGTCGCAGATGGCGCGTGGACGTGACGCCCGTACTGATCAGCACATGCGGCTTGGCTTGGCGCACCGCGCGCTGCATCTGCAGCGTGGACAGGCGGCCCAGGCCGTGGCGCAGCGTGTGGACTTCGGCTCCGGCTTGGGTTAGTGCGTCGGCCAGCGTCGCAAGTGCCGCGGCATCGGCGCGACTGCGACCGCCTTCAAGCACGAACACGATGCACAGCCGACTGTCGCCGCTTTCAGCCACGAGCATGCGACCAAGATATCAAAGCCGCTGGTTCGGCTTGGCGGCCAGTCGGCGCGAGGGCTTGGTGGGGGCGTGCTCGGCTGGCTTGGCGCCGCCTTTTTCGGCGTGCTTGGCGGTGGCCTTGCTTGCGGACGGCGTTGGCTGCAGCGTCGCCTGCTTGCCGCTGTGCTTCGACGCTTGCTTGCCTGGGCTGGGATGCGCCGCGGGTCCTTCCGATCCCGACTTGTGCGTGCTTGCGGGGCGCCCTTCTTTTCGCGCGGCCGCGGCGGCATCGCGCGAAGTACCGACGGCGGCGCGACGCGGGCCGGCTGGCCGCGGCGGATCTGAAACAGGCTCGCTTGTCCGCAGAGAGACGCCGCGTGTTCCGACGGCGACGCGCTGGCTATCGGGCAACACGGCGGCGCGCACCCAGTGTTCGTCGCGGAAGTAACGCTTGGCCACCGCCTGCAAGGTGTTGGCGTCGATCGTGCGCACGCGATCGGCGGGACTGGCTTCACCAAAGGCTGGATCGGGCTCGCCAAACAGCAGCCCGCGCGCTAGCTGCATCGAACGATCGCTGCGTCGCTGACTGGCCAAGACCCAGCGACTGGCCAGTCGCTCGCGGGCTAGCTCAAGCGCTTCGGCATCGGGGGGATGGTCGACGAAGCGGCGAAGCTCGTCCCGCAGGCTGGCTTCCGCGGCGTCCAAGCTGCGAGGAGAGCTAGCGACATACAGAGCCAGCGCGCTATCCGGCACGCAGCCGGTGCGGATGCCTTCGACGGTGAAGGCCAGTGCACGGCGGCTGAGCAGGGCCTGCTGTGCTTGTCCGATGCCGCTGTCGGAAGCCAGAAGCTCAAGCAGCAGGGCCAGCGCGGCTTGCGTGTTCGCGGCGGCCGGCGACGGGCGCGCTCCGGGCGTCGGAGAACAGCCGGGCACACGGGCCCCCAGCATCAGGTGCGCCTGCTGCGTCGCGGCATAGGCAAACGTCTGACTGCCCGCCGGGGGATCCTGGCCGGCCGCATCTGCAGTCGCTGGGGTCGCTGCGATCGCTGCGGCCGCAGACACGCTGGCTGGCGTCGCGGGGCTGCGAGCAGCAGCGGGAACCAGCGTCAGCGATCCCAGCCAGGGCGAAAGCTGGGCCGCGACGGCTTGGCTGTCAAAGTCGCCGACCAGGGCCAGAACAGACGGCTGATGTGGGTAGCGACGCAGCTGATCGTGCAGGTGCCGTGTCGTAAGGACCGCGACGCTGGCAGCCAGATCTTCATACGCCTCGGCGCCCGAGGCTTTGCTGCCCCCCGATGTGACCTGTGATCCGGCGGTTCCGCGGTGCAGGGCGCTGTGGAAAAGCTGCCAGGCATAGCGGGCGGCGTCGATCTCGGGCCCGGATCGCATGGCCCGCGGCAAGGCATCGCGCAGCGGCGGTCGTCGGCTGGCCAAAACGACATCGCGACGAGCGCGCTCCAGATCGCTTTCGGGCAAAAACGGAGACTCGATGCAGTCGCGCAGGACGGCCAGGCCCTGCGGCAGATTTTCCGCCGGCAGCTGGCCTCGCAAGGCCAGGGCGTCGTCGCTGGCTTCGGCGTTTAGGCGAAGGTTCAGGTCCGAAAGCAGCGTCGCGAAGCGGAAGGCAGGCAAGGTCGCGGTGGCGCGCGGCCAGACCCGCACCAGCACATCATGCAGACCTCGCTGGCGAGCCTCTTCGCTGTGCCGTCCACCGGCCCACAGTGCGGTGAAGGCCACCAGGCGTCGTCCGGGGCGAGCGACGGGGCCGCCCTTGGCATCTGGCAAGTTGTTCTGCTGAACATCAGGCAGAAGAACAACGTATGCGCCGGTCTGCGATCGCAGCACGGTGGCCATGCGCCCCGTCCCAGGCAAGGCATTTGCCTTCGGGCTGTGAAGGCTGGCGGGGGCCTGGCTGGCGGCACGGGCAGACAGCGCTTGCAGGTGCTCGCGAACGCGGCGCTCGCTGGCGGCGCGCGCTTCGCTGGACAGGCGGCTCGATGCGCCAAACAGCACCGACAGGCGTTCGAGCTGAAGGAAGCGGCTTAGCGAACGACGCAGATCGACGGCGCCCAGCCCGCGGATGCGGCCCTGCCAGGTCGCTTCATCCAGACCGGCCAGCCACAGACTGCCGACGCGCAGACCCTGTCCTGCAGCCGTCTCGGCCCGGCGCGCGATGTCCAGAAACAGGCGTCGTCGGGCCTGCGCCACGCCGTCTTCGGTCAGGCCATCGGCCAAGCGCAGGGTTGCTTCGACCGTCTTGCGTACCGCGTCGGCCGCATCGCCTGCGGCAAGTGGCGATCGCAGGACCCACAGCCCTGCGCTATGGCCGGGACCCGGCACCAAAGAAGCCTCAAACCCCGTCGGCAATGCCAGCTGAGTGGCCACTTCCAGGGCGGCCATGTCCTGCGGGCTGGCGCCATCCAACGCAAAGCCCAGCCACAGCGGGGCTGCCTCTGCCGCGGAGCGTTCGGGCGAGCTTGTCGATGAGCTTGCGGATGAACTGGCCGACGAGCTGGCCGACGAGCTGCCCGATGAACTGCCCGACAGGCTGGGAAGCAGCGCGACCTGTGGGCCGGGACGATGTGGCTCGGTTGCATGGGGGCGGCCCGCGCCCGGGGCTCGGGGCCCGGGCCAAGCGCCCGCGGTGACCGATCGACCGCGAGTGCGGCTGATGTGGGCGTCGATCTCGATCAGCTGCTGTCGTGTTCCGTTCACCGCGCTGTCGTCGATGCCCCCTGACACGACCAGGGTCAAGGCGGCGGTGCGGTAGCCCTGCTGCCAGTGATCGCGCAGTGCGGTGGCCGATACGCTGGACAGCTGATCGGCGGATCCGACGATGGGCTTGGCGCCTGGGTGACGATCGCCATAGGCGACTTCAAACAGTCGCTGAAGCGGTGCAGCCGGCGACGGATCGGGGCTGGTGGGAAGATCCAGCGCTTGTCGATACTGCGTCAGGCGAAGATCGGCCTCGCGCCCAGTAGGCAGCGGAGGATCACACAACAGCGACCGCACAAACAGCAGTGCATCGCCCAGACGCTGGCGATCGCCGACCACTTGATAGGCCGTGTATTCGGGCGTGGTGAAGGCCTGGACGCGCCAGCCTTGGGCTCGCAGTCGCATGGCCCGCGCTCCGGCCGGGTGGCCGGGATCCAACAGCAGGCGTTCAAGCAAGTGACGCAGTCCGGGCGGTGCGGCCGGCGCTGCGGAGGAGGCCTGCGGGGCGCGCAGAAAAGCGGTGATGGCGACGGCAGATGTCAGTGGATCGGCATCGTAAAGCAGCGTCGCCTCGGCGACTTTTTCGCCAGCTGGGGACGGCGTGGTCGGGTGGGCAGGCGTGGCGGCGGGTGCAGAAGCCGGGGCCACAGCAGGTGCCGATCGACCGGTTGTTGGGCCGGGTCGCCCGCCTGAATTGGCCGCCCAGCCCCAAAGCGGCAACAGCCCGACAAAACCGATCGCGGCCAGGGAATGCCGCCGTGGTCGGTACGCGGTCGGCCGCCGCTTCATGCGGGCGATCCCGCTGCGGCACGAGCGGCTCCGCAGGCCACAAGCTGGTCGATCTCTGCGTCGCTGATGCCCCCTTCTTGCAGGATCCGTCGCGTGTGTTCACCCAGCTGAGGCGGCGGGCGGACGGTGCCGATGGCAGAGGCCGGCAGCGCAGGAGTCCGCACCTGGGGCAAGGGCGGCACTCGGCTCTGGCCGACGGAATCGCCAGCCAGCCCAGCGGAAGCCGCGGGGGCAGGCTGGATCGAAAAGAACACGTCGCGCGCAGCGTGCAGAGGATGCGTGGGAAGCTCGTCCAGTTCCAGCACCGGCTCGACGCAGACGTCGGTGCCCAGGGCGGAAAAGTGCGCCATCCAGGCATCGCGCGTTCGCCCGCGCAGGATGGCTTGCACCTCGGCCCGTACCGACGCTTGCCGGGCGTCATCGTCGACCAGATCGGCGGGATCGGGGGTGCGACCGATCGCGGTGTTGAACGCGATCCAGAACTTCGGCTCCAGCGCGCCCACCGCCAGGAAGCGATCGTCGGCGGTGCGGTACACGCCATAGCAGGCCTTGGCGCCGGTCAGTAGCTCGTTGCCGCGTCGGGGAGGCGGTCCACCGGCCGCGCGATTGCACAGATCGGGGATCAGGAAGGACAGCGCGCCTTCACACATCGACACGTCCAGGTGGCTGCCCTGACCCGTCTTTTCAGCGACGCGCAGCGCCCCCAGGATCTGCACCGCCGGCCACAGCGCCCCGGCGCCCAAGTCCGCCAGCTGAATCGGCATCACGTGCGGCGGGTCGCTTTCGTTCGCGCCGCACAGGCCCAGCACGCCGGCCAGCGCGACGTAGTTCAGATCGTGGCCCGCGTGATCGCGATACGGTCCCTGCTGTCCGTAGCCCGTGATCGAGCAGACCACCAGCCGCGGGTTGTGCTGGTGCAAGACCGCCATCGACAGGCCCAGACGATCCAGCACGCCGGGCCGGAAGCTTTCGACCAGGACGTCGTAGCGCGGCAGCATGCGCAGAAAGGCCTGCCGTGCCGTCGCGTTCTTCAGGTCCAGGCTCAGCGAGCGCTTGTCGCGGTTGATCGACGCAAAGCGAGCCGATACATCCCAGGTTCCGCCGGCTGATGCCACCCCGACCAGCGGCGGGAACAGGCGCAGATAGTCGCCGACCTGCGGATCTTCCAGCTTGTCGACCTGCGCGCCCAGGTCCGACAGGATCATCGTGCAAAACGGCCCCGGCAGCAGCCGAGACAGATCAAGAACGCGGACGCCCGATAGCGGGCGCATGGGCGCCGATGTGCTCATGGGAATTTCCAGGAGGGACCCGAGGTCGTCGCCTTTTCAGGACGGCAGGCGACGGGACAGATGCAGCGAGCCCCCGCGACGGGGGCGCCACGGAATGCGCCGCGAAATCGCCACGGAATGCGGACCCGCGGCGACTTTTTCAATGCGCTGTTAGGCCGCGCCGAGCTTGAACAGGTTCTGCAGCTTCATCGCCAGCATCGGGTTGCCGCTGACGCGCAGCTTGCCCTGCATGAACAGCTGCATGCCCAGGTTCGGGTTCTGCAGCATCGACACGAAGTCAGCGTTGGTCACTTCGATCGTGCACTCGGCGCCCGGGTTCACACCCTTGCTGATGCTGGGCGTCGCCGACTTCAGATCGACGGTCCATTCGCCGCCCCCCTCGCCGCTGATCTTGAACACGTACACTGCGCCGACCTGCGCCGCCGCCGCGGGGTTCTTGGCGACCGAGGCCGGCAGGATGTTGTCGAACAGATCAGAAGCGGAAGTTGGGGTCGCAGCCATGTTGGTGTGCTCCTTGGTTTGCGGTTCACAGTTTGCGGGCGGGTCCGCGCTGGGTCTTTCGGATGTGCCCCTGCAAGGGGTCCCTACAGGCTTGCTTGGACCGATGCGCCTGGTGATTTAATGGTGCGATTTTCCGTACCACGCTGCGGCGCGGCCTGTCAACGCGCTGTCATGCGGTCTGCACCAGGCATCTGCCGACGGAAAACCGACCTAAGCAGCTTGAATTGCGCAGCAAAGTGCATGGCGAATCGAGACAAAAAAGACCGCACAAGAGCCGACGTCCAGACGGAAAAGACGGTCGAATCGACGGCCACGCGTCGCGTCACGAAGCCAGCGGCCAAGGCGGGTGGCAGGGGCGCCGCAGCGACGAAGGCTACGAACCGGGCTGCGACAAAGACTGCGGTAAAAGCCGCAAACAAGACCGCGACGAAGACTGCGACCAAAGCCGCTGCGAAGGCGGCGACGAAGGCGGCGAACAAGACGGCTGCTAGAGCGGCGAACAAGAGCGAGGGTAAGGCGGCGACCAAGACTGCGAACAAGGCTGCGGCAGGCTCCGTGGGGCTGGGCTTGGCCGAGATTCCGACGCGGGGGCAGGCGCTGCCGGTGCATTTGGCCATAGATGCCTATCTGGGCTCGCTGCGGCTGGAGCGCGGCTTGGCCAAGAATTCGCTTCTGGCCTATGCCCGCGATCTGGCTCGCTTCGCGGACTTTCTGGAAGGCTACGATGCGGAAGCCAGCGACGATGCACGCCGCATTGAAAGCCGCCATGCGCTGGCCTTTGCAGTCCGCTTGGGCCAGGCCGCGCTCAGCGTGCGATCGCAGGCGCGCATGCTGGTCGCGCTGCGCGGACTTTCGCGCTATCTGCGGGCCGAAAACTTCATCGATCAGGACTTCGCGCAAGAGATCACGCTGCCCCGCCTGGGGCGTCCGCTGCCCAAGGCTCTGTCGATGCAAGACATGGAAGCGCTGCTGCGCGCGCCCGATGTGAAGACGCCGCGCGGCTGTCGCGATGCCGCCATGCTGGAGCTTCTGTACAGCACCGGCCTGCGCGTGTCCGAGCTGGTCGCTCTGCGTGGCGATGACGTCCACGCCGAGTACCTGCGCACCATCGGAAAAGGTGGCAAGACGCGCATCGTTCCGCTGGGCGGCCTGGCGCGGGCGGCCCTGGTCCGCTACGTCGAAGAGTCGCGACCGCACTTGCTAAAAGGGCGGGTGCATGCGGCGCTGTTCGTGACCCATCGCGGGGGGGCGATGACGCGGCAGGGCTTCTGGAAGCTGATCACCGGATACGCTCGCGCGGCGGGTCTTGTGGCCGCTGCGCATCCCCATGTCTTGCGGCACACCTTTGCCACCCACCTGGTCAACCGCGGAGCCGATCTGCGCGCGGTGCAAGCGATGCTGGGTCATGCCGACATCAGCAGCACGCAGATCTATACGCACATGGAAGCTCCGACGCTGCGGCGCGTGTACAAGAAGCATCATCCGCGCGCCTAAGCGGTCCGCGCGACAGCGAAAAATTTGCTGTGCGTGGGGGCGGATGATAGCCAAACAGGTATGTCCCAACCGTCGTTGTTTGGTCCTTCGTTTTCTGGATCGGGGTCTGGTCGTGGTCCGCTTCACGACCGCCGCGAAGAGCCCATGGGTCCAGAAGTCAGCGCCGAGCTTGCGCTGGCGGTATCGTCCGACGAAGTGAGCCCAAGCCCGCAGCAGGAAGAGCGCCGCTATCGCCGCATCTTGGCGCGCAAGGAAAAGCTGGGGGACCTGTTCGGCATGGCCGCCTGTTACATCCGCTTGGGCGATCTGTACCTGGCCCGCGGCGACAGCGAGCAAGCGGGCGATCTGTACCGCAAGTCGCTGCGCTTGGCGCGCCAGGCCAACACCACCGCCAAGCGCCTGGCCCCCGAAGACTTAAGCTAAGTGTCCTCGGCCCGCATCGCCTGGGCCGGCGTGCTGCTGTCGACGCTGGCGGTGCCTGTGTTGGCCCGTCCGGTGCGTGCAGAAGGTCGGCAGGCTTCCGCAGGGTCACAGGACAGCCGTGCAGAAGGTCAGCAGGCTTCCGCAAGGTCACAGGACAGCCGTGCAGAAGGTCGGCAGGCTTCCGCAGGGGCACATGGTGTCTCTGCAGAAGGTCGGCAGGCTTCCGCAAGGTCACAGGACAGCCGTGCAGAAGGTCGGCAGGCTTCCGCAGGGGGTCGAAAGGCATCGGCCACGGAGGCCGCGCGGCTCGCCCAGTCCAGGCAGCTGATCGTGGTCCAGACCGAAGCCTGGGACGATGCGCAGGGCACGCTGCAGCTATATACCCGCGCCCATGAACGCGCGCCGTGGCAGCCCACCGGCCCTGCCCTTGTCGCGTGGATCGGTCGAAATGGGTCGGCCTGGCGCAGCGATCGGGCGGACCCGAAGGAAGCCGCGCTGCTTGGCCCGCGCAAGCGCGAAGGCGATGGCCGATCGCCCGTCGGTCTGTTTGCCCTGGGCGATCTGTGGGGCTATGGCGCCGCGCCGCCGCCTGGGGTGACGCTGCCGTATCACGCCATCGACGATCGCGACCGCTGTGTCGATGACGCGGCTTCTGCGGACTACAACCAGCTGCGTCGGGCTCCGGCTGGGGCGGGCAAGGAACCGTGGCAGTCGGCCGAGCGTCTGCGCATGGCCTCCGACCACTACAAGCTGCTTCTGCCGATCGACTACAACGGCCTGCTTTCGCCCCCTGCGGCCAGCCCTCGCCCGCGACGAGGGGCCGGCAGCTGCATCTTCCTGCACATCGCGCCTCCGCCCGGCACCGGCACCGCCGGCTGCACCGCGCTTTCCGAGCCCGATCTGCGCCGCGTCCTTGCGCTGCTTGACCCCAGCCAGCACCCGCTGTTTCTGCTTCTGCCGCGCCCCGCCTGTGCCCAGGCCCGCGCTGTGTGGCAGCTTCCCGACGAGCTAATCTCCCCCCGCCCTGCGATTCCTGATCCCGCCCCACCGCGCTGAGGCCCGATACTCCGCGACGACCCCAGCGGTCGGCCGGAAAATTGTCAGCGGCTTTGGTGCTGATACGCTGCGGCGGTGGACTGCTCGTCTTGCTACTACCCGAATGAAGACGACGCGCGCTTCTGCAGTCGCTGCGCGGCGGCCTTGGGCGTCTCGCTGCAGCAGCTACCGTCAGAGCCTCCGCCGGCGCCGGATCCGCGAATCGGCGGCGGGGTGACGCCAGAGGCCGGGCAGGTCGATCCGGGCTTCTTGGGGGAACGCTATCGCGTGCTGCGCTGCCTGGGCAGTGGCGGCTTCGGGTCGGTCTATGAAGCGGAAGAGACGGACACCGGGCTGCGCGTCGCCATCAAGCTGCTGCATCACTCGGCGCTGGTCGACCCCCGCATGCGCGAGCGCTTCCTGCAAGAAGCCCGCATGATCGCCGAGCTTCGCAGCCCGCACGTCGTGCGCCTGTACGACTTTGCGGTGACACCGACCCTGCCGGCCCAAAGTCAACGCCCAGCGGCCCGCGCAAGAGGCGGGGACGCGAGCGGAGCGGCCCCCGTCAAAGGCGGGGACGTGAGCGGAGCGGCCCCCGTCAAAGGCGGGGACGCGAGCGGAGCGGGACGATCCGGCGGTCTGCCCTATCTGGTCATGGAGCTGATCGAGGGCAAGAACCTGGCGTCCTTGCTGATGCGGGGCGTGCTGTCGCCGCGTCGGTCGCTTTACATCTTGGCGCAGGTCTGCGCCGCCCTGGGCGAAGCGCACGCGCTGGGCATCGTCCATCGCGACATCAAGCCCGACAACATCCTTTTGGTCCGCCAGCCGAACGCCCAAGCACATGCCCAGTCACACTTGAAGACCGACGCTGATCTGGTCAAGGTGGTGGACTTTGGGGTGGCTCGCCTGCGCGGCCCGGCGACGCGCCCATCCGATGTCTTGGGCACACCGGCCTTTATATCGCCCGAGACCTTGGCCAACGAGCCGGTCGATGGCCGATCGGACCTGTATTCGCTGGGCATGCTGCTGTGGCAGATGATGCTGGGCGACCTGCCGTTTCCGGCGGCCAACCAGGCGGTGATGATGAACTCGCACCTGGCGGCGCCGCGGCGACGACCGTCGGAAGTATTGCCGCAGCTTCGCGGTCGCCTGCCGGCAGAGCTAGAGACGCTGATGGTCCGCCTGATCGCGCGAAGGCCCTGCGATCGTCCGGCCAGCGCCTACGAAGTCCGTGCCGAGCTTCTGGCGCTTCTGCCGCGCGTCCCCGACGAGCCGTTTACCGACATGGCCCTGCCCAACTTCGGACCGTGCTGGGACGGTCCGCTGGATCCTCTGCCCTCGCCATCGGCGCAGGCAGCGGCGCATCCATCGCAAGCCCGGGCGCGGGCGCAGGCGCGGGCTCGCGGGAATGAACAGGAAGCCGACCTGCTGGCCGAGCATCGCCCGACCAAGAAAGCGCCGGGCCGGATGCAGGTCGAACGTCGCCGCGCCCTGCGAACCGACCTTCCATCGCCAGCGCCCAATCCGCAGGCCCGTCCCCAGCCAAGTCAGCAGCCCAGTCACCCAGCAGACAGCGGAGCCGATCCGTCGCTAGAAGCTTCCGCTCCCCTGTACAGCCGACTGCAGCGATTGGTCCAAGGCTTGGGCCTGCGCGGTGGCCGCGGTCGCGATCGCAGCCAGTCCCCGCAGTAGGCGCCCAAGTCGCAAGCCAGGTCCCCAGGTCCCCAGGTCCCCCAGGTCCCCAGAACCAAGGCAAAGATCCCGACCGAATCCGGGCCAAGCCAGGACCGAATCCGGACCAAGCCGGAAAAGAATCCGGGCCAAGGCGGCACAAAGTCCTGACAAGGTCAGACAGGAAGCTCCCGGAGTCTTTGGGTACAGACGCTTTCTGCAGTCCGCCCAAAGCTGCCCATGGACAGCAAATGCGGGCCGCGCCTTCTCCGACCTCTTGACCGCGGTGGGACGGTCGTGGTCTGTTAATAAGCTATGGTAAGGCTTTCTCTTGTCTCCCTCCCTGTGCTGGGGCCCATGCTTGGGCTCTTGCTTGCCAGCGCGCCGGTCCATGCATCGGAGTGGTGGCACGAAAGTGATCGTGGCTGCGGTCTGATCGAAAACTGGAAGAAGACGAACCGCATCGGCGATCTGCCTGGCTGCGACGGTGAGCTGCCCAAGGGGGCACCTCCGGGCGAAGTGGCGATGCACGACGCCAAGAAGCTTCTGCGCGAAGCAGAAAAGCTGATCGAGGCGGACAAGACGGGCGAAGTCGACGCCAAGATCGCGCAGGCCACCGAGCTTATGAACCGCGCGCCAAACGACCCACGCGTGCACTGGGCGCGGGGCCACTATGCGCAGGCCATCAAGGTCCTAAAGAGCAAGGTGACGCTGGCACCCAAGCTCGCCAAGCTGCGTAGCTCGACCAAGGCGGTGGCGGAACTGGCGGGGCAGCCCAAGCCGGATGGCAAGGCGCTGGGCGATGCCATCACCGCCTGCGTGGCCGCGTTCAAAGACGCCGAAGGGGCTGGCGTTGACCTGTCGATTCCGTATGAGCTGACGACCGGCAAGACGCGGCCGCTCAAGGAAGACCTGCAGGAATGCGAGGCCGCCAAGAGCAAGGTCGCCGACGCGACGGTCAAGCCGGACGAGACGAAGAAGCCGGACGAGACGAAGAAGCCGGACGAGGCCAAAAAGCCTGTCGGTGGCAGCGACGGTGGCGTCCCGCGCGAAAAGTGGGTCAAGAAGCTCAAGGGCGATCGCAAGAAGGTCTTCGAAGATCACGCCGACGCCTTCCCAGAGTTTGAAGGCGATCCGGGTCCCAAGGGCGCTTCGAAGGCCGCCGAGTGGAAGTACGGCAGCGAGGTCTTCCGCTTCAAGGGCAACAAGCTGAAAAAAGAGTAGCGATGCCCATCCCCAAGACTCCGCTGTGCACGGTCGACGCGATCATTGAGCTAGTCGATCACCCTCACACGATCGCAAATCCCAGCGAGCCGGCGTTTGTGCTGATCGAGCGTCGGCATGAACCGCTGGGCTGGGCGATTCCCGGCGGCTTCGTCGATGTCGGCGAGTCGCTGGCCCACGCGGCGGCGCGCGAGGCGATGGAAGAGACCTCGCTTGCGGTCGAGGTTCGCGAGCAGCTGTTTTCGTACTCGCGTCCCGATCGCGATCCACGTGGGCACACGATCTCGACGGTGTTTATCGGTCGCGCGCACGGGGAACCGAAGGCGGCGGATGACGCCAAGAACGTGCGCGTGTTCACCGAACAGACGCTGCCTCCGCTGGCTTTTGATCACGGCCAGATCCTGTCGGACTACTTCGAATTCCGTCGCAGCGGGCGGCGTCCCCCGGCGGATCGCTAAGCCGACGGTCTTCAGACAACCTGCGAATGCCCCTGTCGCGGTCGTGCTGCACGGCTGGGGGCCCAGGCGGAAATCTTGCTTCGATTGCGCACGGCGCGGTCGGGCTGCACGGCTGGGGGCCCGGCGGACGCGGGACCTTTTTTTTGAGCGGGGCCCGCGGGGAAAAAAGGTGGGGGGCCCCCCCCCCCAGGT
>JAYRFD010000934.1:0-1664 GCA_041908565.1 Polyangia bacterium
CCCCCCCTAAACGATCGGATATGCAGCCAGCACATCGCACCGACCGGCAAGACGACTGGGGCGGCGACTGGATCAATCGGGTCGTCGGCAGCTATCGCCTGTTGCGAGTCTTAGGGCGCGGCGGCATGGGTGTTGTGTTTCTGGCCGAGCACGTGCGCATGGGCCGACGGGTGGCCATCAAGATTCTGCATCCCGCTTTGAAGTCGCGTCCCGAGGTCGCGCAGCGCCTGCAAGCCGAAGCGCGCGCCATGGGCCGGCTCAGTCATCCCGGCGTTGTCGCAATTCTTGATCAAGACACGCTGCCCGATGGCACCGGCTTTCTGGTGATGGAATATCTGCCCGGCACGTCGCTGCGCGCGCTGCTGCGAAAGGGCGAAGGCTCACTGCCCTTGGACCTTTCGCTGCACCTGCTGTGGCAAGCCGCCAATGCCATGGCTGCCGCGCATGCCGTCGGAGTCATCCACCGCGATCTGTCCCCAGCCAACCTGTTCTGCGTATGCCCGACCGATGCCGATGTTGCCGAGCCCTCGCTCGCTGCCCCGAACGCGACCACACCGGGCTCACACGCCGCAGGTACAGACGTTCCAGACGCAAACGCCTCACGCACGAACGCTCCGGACACAAACGCCGCGGACACCAGCGGCCCGGACACACACACTTCAACCTCGAATGCTCCCGACGGTCAGCCACCTCTCCCGAGCCCAGACCCTGCTCTGTTCGCTGCCAACCCCGCCGGCCTGACCATCAAGATCCTCGACTTCGGCCTCGCCCGCCTCGTCCCCCCCGAAGGCGCCTCCAGCTCCTCCCACAACACCACCCGCGACGGCGCGGTGATGGGGACGCTATAGACCAATACAACGGCCTCACTACGGAGGTCGTACATGGCGTCAGAAAGACAGACAAAAGCAGTCGGGTACGTGCATCTAGCGACGGTATGTGGGGCGGATGGTTCGGCGCAGATCCAGCGACATAAGGATACCATCATTGCCTGCTGCCGCGATTCGCGGATATCATTAACGCATATGATTGTCGACATTGGGGGGCGGCAGGGGCGAGGGCGGGCGCTCGATCTGCTGGTCATGGCGCGGGCCGCCGTGCTCGTCGTGCCGAGCCTGGCGCAGCTTGCGCGGAAGACGGCAGAGCTTGCGCCGATGTTGGCGCACTACTTCAGCGCTCCGTCGGGCGTCGCGGACTTGATCGCCGTCGGGGAGGGCATCGACACGCGCACGCCGCAGGGGCGCATCGCGATCGATGTCGTGTGCTGCGTGGCCCGATTCGAGACCGGGAGCGTCTACCATGCGTAAGCCCATGCCAGCGATGGCAGGCACGATGCCGCGCCGTCTGCGCGCCGTCGGTTACGTGCGAGTCAGCACCGACCAGCAAGCGCAGGAAGGTGTCAGCCTCGACGCGCAGCAGGTTCGCATTCGCGCGCACTGCGTCAGCCAGGACCTCGACCTTGTCGACATCATCGTCGACGACGGATACTCGGCGAAGTCGTTGGAGCGGCCCGGCATCAAGCGGGCGCTGGACCTGCTGACGGCGAAGAAGGCCGACGCGATCGTCGTCGTGAAGCTGGATCGCCTGACGCGCAGCGTGAAGGATCTTGGGACGCTGCTCGATGGCTACTTCCGCGACGGGCTGCCGTGGTCGCTGCTGTCGGTCAG
>JAYRFD010000935.1:0-2199 GCA_041908565.1 Polyangia bacterium
ATGCCCGCCTGCGGGGAACGGTCGTCGAAGCGGGGACCAATGTGCCGATGCCTGGTGCCCGGGTCGAGCTGCGCAGCGAAGCGCTGATCGGCGGTCCTCGCAAGGCGCTCAGCGACGAAGAAGGCCGCTTTGACTTCCCGTTGATTCCTCCCGGTCGCTACGACGTGACGGTCACCTACGAAGGTCTGAAACCGACGCGCCGTCGGGTGACGCTGGAGCTGGGGCAGACCGAGACCCTGCGCATCGCGGTCTCGGCGGAGGCCGCAAAGACCGAGACCCTGGTCGTCGTCGAAGAGCGCAAGCGCCTGGATACCGACAAGGTGTCGACGGGGCGCGTGCTGTCGGCTGATTCGCAGGCCCGCATCGCAACCACGCGTCGCTATCAAGACGTGGTGCAGCAAGTGCCGGGCGTGTCGGGGGGCAGCAACCCCGTGATGGCCGGCGGCAGCTTTCGCCACAACCGCTATCTGGTCGACGGACTGGACATCACCGATCCGGTCAGCAACACGTTCAGCGCCAACTTCAACTTCGACGCCATCGCGCAGATGGATCTGCTGCTGCTGGCCGTCGACGCGCAGTACAACTCGCTGGGCGGCGTGATCAACCTGGTGACCAAGCGTGGGTCGGATCGCTTCCAGCTGGATGCCAGCCTGTTCGTCAATCACCAGTCGCTTTCCGTCGGCAGTCGGGCCGGAGGCCAGCTGTACGAAGGGCGCTTGCGCGATCAGTCGGATCCGCCGCCGCCCAACGCCAGCTACCAAGCGAACCTGAACTTCGGCGGACCGCTGGTGAAGCAGAAGCTGTGGTTCTATCTGTCGGCGCAGTACTGGTATCGCTTGTCATCGGTGGTGCCGGGACCGCCGCTGAACAGCCAGCACACGCCGCTCGATCGCCACGATGTTTACGCACGTCTGAAGCTGACGTGGGCGCCGGCTCCGCGCCACCGCGTCGAGCTTTCGCTGAACAGCGACCCCGCCTGGATCAGCAACATCCGCAACCTGAACCCCGCCAACGGCAACACCAACTCGTATACCGGCGAGTCCGAGTACTACCAGCGACAGGGCGGCGTTTTCGGCATCCTGAACTACGACTGGTTCATTCGCGACAACCTGATCTTCGGCGTGCAGACCGGCCTTCAGCTGACGACGATTACGACCGGCGCGCAGAACGGGGACGAGATCAGCTCCTCGTACTTCGATCGGGCCAGCACGGTGACCTGGAATGCGGCCGATGCGGCGACGTTGGTCGATGACAAGCGCTGGCGTTTTCAGCTGGACCCGACGCTGACCTGGGTGAAGCGAGGCTGGCTGGGGCAGCACACGTTCAAGGCGGGCGCGCAGTTTCAATACCTGCGCTACTACCAGCTTGGCGGGACGCCGGGCAACTCGATCTATACCGACGACACGGCGCAGATGGCCGACAGTGGAGCCTTGCAGCGCGACACCACGTCGGTGGATCGCCCGTTTGGCTGCAACCCGCTGCAGCCAAACCCGCGCATGGGGTTGCCTGCGACGCCGTGCAGTCGCTTCACCAGCTATGAACCCCGGCGCGCCCAAGTTCGCGACGGATATGCGCTGGGAGTCTTCCTGCAAGACATGTGGAAGCCGACCGACTGGCTGACCATCGTGCCGGGCCTGCGCGTCGACTACGGAACGTCCAAGAATTCGCGCGGCGAAGTGACGCACAACCTGCTGGGCTTTGGTCCGCGCATCGGTGCGTCGATTGACCTTTTGCGCGACGGCAAGCTGCTGCTGAAAGCAGCGTACGGTCGCAGCAACGAAGTCGGAACCCTGCGCATCGCAGCCAATGCGGATGCCGGCGCCGCACAGTCGACGTGGGAATGGACCCGGACGGCTGGCACAAACGGCCGCTTCGATCGTTTCGTTGCCTCGCAAGGTGGCGACCGAGGCTACGACCTGCGAGGCCGCTGTTCCGACGGTAGCTGGAGCCTCGACTGCGGCAACGCCGCCCTAAGCCTGCGCCCGCCGCAAGCCGACTTCGTCACTGCATCGCTCGAACGCGAGGTCGCCCGCAACGTGTCCGTCTCGCTGACGTACACGTATCGATTGCTGAGCAACCTGTGGGAAGACATCCAGATCAACGCCCAGCGACGCTTGGATGGCGGCGACAACGCCCAGTTCGGCGACAAAAGTCGAGGCGGCGTGGTGGCGTATCGACCGACGGCCGAGGCGACGCGAC
>JAYRFD010000936.1:0-1731 GCA_041908565.1 Polyangia bacterium
CAGTACGACATCTCGCTGGGTGGCAAGCCGGGTCAGCCTGCGCTGGTGATGGTGCCGCATGCCGATTCGCCGCTGGCCGCGACCTTTGCACGCATCGAGCTTGCGGTCGAAGGGCGCAGCCTGCTGTTGTTGCGGCTGTTGTTGGTGGAAAAGTCCGGCGACGAAAAAGAGATCCTGTTTTCCAAGATCCAGCGCAACCCACGGCTGGACGCCAGTGTCTTCGCTCGCTGAGCCGCCGAACCGTAGGGCCACGCATGGTCGGGATACGGCGGCTTCCGACGGAATCGCAGCGGCCGCCCGGGGGCAAAAGGACGCAAGAGTTGATGACAGCCCCCGCGCACTTCGGATAGAGTGTTCCCGTCGTAGCATTTGCCTACTCTTTGAGCTTCACATGGCCAGCGGGCTGGCCATGACTTAACGAACCTCAGCAGTACCGAACCTAGAAAGCAGGAACAGGAAAAAGGGAGACACTCGATGACTCATTCGAACTCGGTCAAGCACGTTCTGTTGGCAGTGGGCCTTGGCGCGCTGGTCGCGGCTTGTGATGGCGGCGGGCAGACGATGGGCCCGACGTACGCGGACATCCAGAAGGATCTGGTGTCGCTGGGCTGCACGGCAACGGGCTGCCACAACTCGACGGCGACCAACAAGCTGAAGATCGACACCACGGCCAGCAAAGAGATGGAAAACTACATGCTGCTTCTGAACCAGCAGCTTGTGATCAAGATGGACGCCACCAACTCGCCGCTGATCAAGGTTCCGTCGACGGGCACCGCGACCTCCGGCGCCAGCCATGTCAAGACGCTGAGCGGCAGCAAGCTGACCAACTGGCAGACCTGGGTCAACAACGGCGCCAACTTCTAGTTCGTTCCAGCCACGGGCGGCGCAGTCGTCAGGCACTGCCGCTCGCGTTCGCTTCTCCCTCCGCTCTGTCGCTGTCCTCGACTCGCCCATCTCTTCGTTCTGAACCATGCACCGGCGGCTCCGGTTGTTCGCGGGGCTTGGGTGCGTAGCTCCCTTCGCAGGTGGCTCGAGCCAGACGCACATCGTGCCTTGCTTCGCCACGCAACCCTGCGACAACGCTGAGCCGAGCGTGCGGGCACAGATGTTGCTGTTCGTCACCAATACGGCTGTGCCTGCGTCGACTGCGTGGCACTTCCGCATCCGGCCCGGCCCATGTGAAGCGATGGTTTCAGTTCTGAACGACATCAAAAGATCGACGGCTCAGCCTGCTTTGCTGGATGAGGGAAACCTGGAACGGCTTCCCCCAAACGATGGGTCCGCCGGGGGACGACCCGCATGGATACTCTGATCGACAAGTGCCCTAGCTGGGGCTACCTGGTTCTGATCGTCGGCGCGTTCGCGACGGCGGTCGTGCTATCCGGCCTGGGGATGAAGGCCATCGGTCATGTCGCGGCCCGCGCCCGGCGATCGGAATCGCAGCGCTAGGACCGCGCGGCCTTCGCTTTAGGACAGCGACAGCATCTTTTGCAGGGGCGCAAGCGCGGCCAGCCGCAAGTCTTCGGGCAGCGTCAGCTCTGGAGCCAGATCGCGCAGCGCCAAGTAGACCTTTTCTGGCGTGTTCTTGCGCATGTGCGGGCACTGGTTGCAGGCGCAGCCGTCGTCGGCGGGGGCCGGGATGAATTCCTTGCCGGGGGCGCGCTTCTTCATCTCGTGAATGACGCCTGGCTCGGTGGCGATGATGCAGCAGCGGGCGGGGCTGCGTTCGGC
>JAYRFD010000937.1:0-2082 GCA_041908565.1 Polyangia bacterium
AGACAAAGCTGGGGATCGGTGTCAAAAGCTCCCACGGCGACTCGGGCGGCAGGTGTTCGCTGGCATCGGCGGTCAGGATGCGATCGCGCTTGCCCCCCGATCCCAGTCGGTCGATGTAGCGGCGCACCCGCACGCGTCGATCGACGGTGTTGCCGGTCACGCGATACAGCGTCCAGATGTCGAAGCCCCCCTGCGCGCCGCCCGCTAGCTGCACCTGCATGTCGTCGGAAAGCGGCAGGAAGCGAAAGGCCATGGGATCGGCCGGGTCCAGCGTGCCCAGCTGGATCGACAGGCTGCTGTCCGCGGTGCCACCGCAGGCCGCAAGCGCGGCGACCAGCACAGTCGGTAGCGCGGTCTTCACGCACCACAAAAGAAGACGAGTCCATTGCGGCGAGCGTCTTTCTTTAAGATGAAAAGCTAGGGTCATTTTCAACTCCTCGGAGGTCACTATGCTTGGTTCTTGGCATCCGCACTTTGGGTCGCGCCGATCCCCTGCCCTGCGCTGGCTGATGTGGGCGGTGGGCGTGCTGGGTCTTACGGCTTCGGCCCCGGCGTCGGCGATCACGCCACGCTGCCCCAACTTGGCCTTCTTGCTCGATCAGTCGGCATCCATGAACGATAACCCGCAGGGGATGTTGGAAAGCGATCGCAGCAAGACCAAGTGGGCGATTGCGACGGCATCGCTGACCAGCTTGAACAACAACATCAGCGGTCGGCTGCCGCTTGCGTACACCAACTTCCCCCGGTACGACGCGACCTGTGTGCCCTACGACACGTTTCGCGTGCCGCTTGGCTACAACAACAAGACTGAAATCAACAACGCGATGATCGAGTACCCGTTCAAAGCGGGAACGACGCCGATGTGCACGGCGATCACCAAGCTCGCGGACGAGATGGCGTTCACCGATCCACAGCGCCCGCACTACATCCTTCTTCTGACCGATGGCGTGCCCGACGCCGTGTGCTGCGGTGCGGATCCCGTGCAGTCGACGGTCAACGCGATTGTCGCGGCGGCCAGCCAGACTCCGTCGGTCAAGACCATCGTCGTCGGCTTTGGCAACCTGCCGGCCAGCGATCGCGATGCGCTGAACCGCATGGCCGATGCCGGCGGCGTACCCAAGCAAGGCGCCAACAAGTTTTACGAAGCGACCGATGCGGCATCCCTGAACACGGTGCTGAACACCATCTTGCGGACCTTGGTGGTCGGCGATGCCGGCGGCGGCATCCTGTGTGAAGACGGCTGCTATGGCACGCCATGCCCGACGGGCCAGGTGTGTCTGCAGGACGCGTGCAAGGCCAACACCTGCGCCACGCAGCAGTGTCCCAGCGGCCAGTCCTGCCTGCTGACCGAAAAGGGCGCATCCTGCGTCGGCACCTGCAAGTCACCCTGCCCACTGAAGAGCCGCTGCGAAAATGGAC
Source organism: Polyangia bacterium (assembly GCA_041908565.1). Lineage (GTDB taxonomy): Bacteria > Myxococcota_A > Polyangia > Palsa-1104 > JAEUJZ01 > JAEUJZ01. Next base: position 1,420 of record JAYRFD010000937.1, read on the forward strand.
TGTGTGTTCCCGACCCGTGCAGCGGTCCCTGCCCATCGGGAAGTCAGTGCATCAACGGCGAATGCCAGAAGGACTCGCGCTGTGACTATGTGCTGTGTCACAGCACGCAGGGCTGCGTCGAAGGCAAGTGCGTCGACAATCCCTGCCTGTACACGACCTGCCCAGAAGGAACGGAATGCGTCGACTTTTCGGGCATGTGCATGGCACCGCGGCCTCCCGGCTTCAACCAGACCGTTGGCTGCCAGTGCCGGCTGGGCAGCGACAGCCAGGCCGATCTTCTGGGTCCGCTGTCGGCGCTGCTGCTTTTGGCGCTGTTGGCCCGCCGCCGCCTGACCGCGGGCAGCGCACGCGCCACGCACGAACGTTTCCGCTCTGCCGCGCACTAGCTTTTCCGCTCTGCCGCGCCCGCAAAGTCCGCGAAACCTCGCCGTAAGTGACGCCGACTGCGTCGTCGATCCCCAAGCCAGCCCGGCGCGATACCATAGGCCATGGTCCGGGAGATCCCTGTCGATTCGGATGCGCAGCCGCAGGACTCCGAATTCGAGCTCTCTGAGCACGATGTCATCGAGACCGAGAGCGTGCACTACGGTGGACGCTACGAGCTTCTGAGCCTGGTGGGGGCCGGCGCCTACGGATCGGTGTATCGCGCGCGGGATATCGAAC
>JAYRFD010000938.1:0-1563 GCA_041908565.1 Polyangia bacterium
CGACGGCCCTCTCGGCTCGCTCCGCCCGCCCTGGCGAGCCGAGCGACGGCACGGATTACACGCTGGTCCTGCCCGAGTTTGAAGGCCCGCTGGATCTGTTGCTGCACTTGGTGCGCAAGCACGAGCTGGATGTCTTTAACATCCCAATCTCGTTCATCACGCACCAGTACTTACTGACGCTGACGGCCATGCAGGCGCTGAACATGGACGTGGCCAGCGAATACCTGCTGATGGCGGCGACGCTGGCCTATATCAAGTCGCGCGAGCTTCTGCCGCCCGAAGCGCAGGCCGTACTGGAACAAGAAGAAGGCGAAGAGGCCGAGCTAGGCGACCCGCGCGAGCTTCTGGTCAAGCGCCTGCTTGAGTACCAGAAGTTCAAGGCCGCGGCAGAGCTCTTGTCCAGCCGCCCCGTCGTCGGACGCAACGTGTGGACGCGCGATGTGGCGCCGGAGCACAGCGACATCGTCCCGGTCGCGCCGCTGGCCGAAGTGCCGGTGTGGGAACTGATTGATCTTCTGGCCAAGCTGCACGGCAAGCGGCAGCGCAAGCTGTCCCACGAAGTCACCGTCGAACGCCTGTCGCTGGCCGACCGCATCAACCAGATCAACGAAGCGCTGGACTCAGCCGCACCGCTGATCCAGACCGTCTACACCTACGACCGACTGCTGACGCAGCTTTCGACCCAAGATCCCGAAAGCGACTTCATGTACCAGGCGGTGCTGACGCTGCTGGCGGTCTTGGAAATGGCGCGCCTGCGTCTGGTCGCCGTGTACCAAGCCGAAGAACGCGGCGCCATCTATGTCTGCCGTCCGGGCGTCGACCCGACGTCGGTGGATACCAAGCCGCCAGCGACGGAAAACAGCCTGGACGACGCCACGACTCCCCCGGCCAGTGAGCAGATAGCATCCCATGAGTCACCGCCCAACTAACCCGAACCTGGACGACTCGGACGACCGAGACAGTCCGGGGCGCGATGCCAGCGAAGCGCCACGAGCCAAGGCCCGTGCTGCGCAGTATTTCGACGAAGGCTCTGACACCGAGGAGACCGCAGGACCCGCCGAGATCGCTGGCGTCGCTGAGCATAGGGTGCCGGCGATGCTGCCATTCTCCAACGGTGATGCGCCAAGGCCGCGATCACCGTTTGCCGACCTGCCGCCCGCGGACGAAGGCGACGGTGGGGCCGCGAATCTCGATGACGAAGATGGGGACGGGGCAGAGGACGCTGCGGCTTTTTCGGAAGACGGCGACAGCTATGCCGATGACGAAGCCGTGGCAGAGCTTCTGCGTCGAGCGGCCGCGGTCCAGCCCGAAATCGAGACCGAGTCCGCCCCACAGACCCTGCCTCTGCCGCGCCTGCGATCGGTCCTTGAGAGCCTGCTGTTCGTCGCAGACAAGCCGCTGACCGTGCAGCGCCTGATCGAAATTCTGGAAGAACAAGCGCAAGAGCCAAGCGGTCACAAAGGGCCGCCGTTGTACCAACCAGCGCAGGTGCAGGATGCGCTTCAGTCGCTGGCCGACAGCTACCTGCGCGACGAACGCGGCGTCGAACTTCATCCAGTCGCC
>JAYRFD010000939.1:0-2743 GCA_041908565.1 Polyangia bacterium
CAGCGCGCCATCCCCACCGATGCGCACGGGCAAGTGCAAGCTGGCGATGGCGGTTCCTTCGCCCAGCACATCCTCGGGCTCTTGCGGGTGACGGAAACGCACCAGCGCCGCTTCGGCCAAAGGGTTGATCGAGACGATCTCGCAGCCGCGCTCGGCTGCTCGCTTCAGAGCCGTCATCATGCGCGGGTGGTTGGTGCCGGGGTTCTGGCCCAGCAAAAAGATCGCGTCGCACTGGTCGAAGTCGCTTAGCTGAACCGTGCCCTTGCCGACGCCGATGGTCTCGCGCAGGGCGACTCCCGACGACTCGTGACACATGTCGGCGCAGTCCGGCAGGTTGTTGGTGCCCAGCAAGCGAACGAAAAGCTGATACAGAAAAGCGGCTTCGTTGCTGGTCCGTCCCGACGTGTAAAACACCGCGTGCTGCGGACTGGGCAGTCGATGCAGGTGCTGCGCGATGCGCGCGAACGCGGCCTCCCACGCGATGGGGCGGTAGTGCTGGCTGCCCTCCTCCAGCCACAGCGGCTCGGCCAAGCGGCCTTGCTGCCCCAGCCAAAAGTCGGACTGCGCGGCCAGATCGGTGACCGAGTGCTGGGCGAAAAAGTCGGCGCCGATGGTCGCCCGCGTCGCTTCCCAGGCCACCGCCTTGACGCCGTTTTCGCAGAACTCAAGCGAGGGGCGTTCGTCGCTGTGTGGCTCCGGCCAGGCACAGCCGGGGCAGTCGAAGCCACCGGCTTGGTTCACGCGCAAAAGCGCCTGTCCGCCGCGCAAAAGCCCCGTGTGCTGGTTTAGCTGCTTCCAGGTCTGAGTGATGGCGCCAAGGCCACCGGCGCTGTCGCTGGGCGCGCCGATCACCACATCGTGTGTGTCGCTAGGCTGCTGCGCCTGCGGGATGGCCGGTTCCGACCCGGGGGCTAAAACGTCGCTCATCGTGCGGCTCTGCGGTGCGGGGTTGGCGGGGGAATGTCGGTACCTTCCTTCAAAATCACAAAGAAAATCCGCGCCAATTTATATATCAATCAATCACAACCAAATTATCATTCAAGCAGATCATACAAAGCATAACAATCGGCATTTATGAATCAATTTATTCAAGAACTGCGACGGGCACTGACTTTGCTGGATGGACGACCGACGCGGCGGCGGGTGGTTCGCGGCGTGCGCAGGGTGACCAGGCGTTCGTCATTGGCACATAGCCCATGGGCGACACCCTGTTCTTTTGGACACAGCGCGTACAGTTCCATCTTGTGCTGCATCACCTTGAAGCCGCCCAGGTCGCGCGCCACGCGCTCTTGCAGGGCTTCGATCTCGTCGTTGGAAAACTCCAGGATCAGGTTGCACTTCAAGCAGATCAGGTGGTCGTGATGGCCCGAGTTGGGGCCGGCCACTTCATAGCTGGTGTGGCCGTCTTTGAAGTGCCGCTCCGTCGCCAGTTCAGCATCGGTCAAAAGCTTGATGGTGCGATACACCGTGGCGTAGCCGATGCGCTGGTTGCGCGTGCGCACCCGCGTCAGCAGATCCTCGATCGAGATGTGATCCGGGCACTTGAGGAATTCGTCGACGATCAGATCGCGCTGGCTGGTGGTCTTCAGGCGCTTTTCGCGCTGGTACTTTTCCCACTCTGACTTCAAAAAGGCCACGCGTTCGGGATCGATCCCCGCGGTTTCCGACGTGGCCCCCGTCTGAGTATGCGAATGGGTTGGCATCAATGAACCTTATTCCGTATCAACTCGCGAAGCCGATTCGCTGTCAAGCTCGACGGCGAGCAGCGGATGTTGGCCGCCCTTTGGCGGCCTTGCGCCGTCGCGGGTTGCCCTGGATGGCCGACCGCGGCGCGACGATCCCTGCGGCTTCCACATCTGGAACAGTGGCAGCAGGCACAGCACCAGCGACGTCAGCAAAAAAGCGGTGCCCGACGCGGCGTGCAGCCACGCCCCTCCCCTGCCGATCGCGCGCACCAGCCACGGCGCCGCGATGTGCAGCGTCGCGCTAAGCCAGCCCAGTGTGATCCAGCCAAGCTGCGCGCGCGGCGAAAGTCCGGTCAGCAAGAACAGGTGCGTCAGGATCAACAGGAAGACCGGCACCGTGAACAGGTGAAAGTGGGTGACTTCCAGAAGCTTGCGGTAGGGCACCGTGATGGTCAGGCGCTGCGGGCCGCTGACCGCTGGTTCTGCAGCGGCGGGTTCGTCGCTGTGCAGGGCAATCGCGGGTCCGCTGCTGCCGCTAGCTGCGTGAGAGGCGGCAGGCGCGCTGGGGCTGTTCGCTGGGGCCCGGCTGGCTTCACCCGGCGTCGTGCTGTAGTAATCGCCGACGCGTCCCAAGTGACCGCCGCGCAGCGTCGGCCCCACCAAGTCTTCGTACAAAAGGACGGACGACGCGATGGCCGCGATCGACAGGATGCAGAAGAACGAATAGATGACCTTGGCCTCGCGACCGAGGTTCCAGATGCGCAAGCCCTTGGCGGCAAACTGTCGCATGGCTGGGCAGTAAGACGCGACGCGGGCGCGCTTGTCAATGCGTGGGCGAGCTTGGGCTGCCCGCCGACTCGCGCTGGGGACGCAGAACAAGCTCGTCGAACAGCACCAGGCAGCGGCGGACGCCCAGCGCCATCGCGCGCGAGCTAATCGTCGCTCCCGAGACCGCGACCACTTCTTCGCCGGGGCGCAGAGGATCGGCCGCCGTCTTGCCAACAAACTGCTGGCGGAAGCGCGGGTCCCGCACCTCGTCGCCGTAGCGTTCGCGATAG
>JAYRFD010000940.1:0-1882 GCA_041908565.1 Polyangia bacterium
CTGACCGGCCGGCGGATTGTTGGATCCGTCTCCGTTCGTCGGGCTGCAGGCCAGCCACGGCAGGGTCACAAGCAGCGACAGGCACGCGAACGATGGGGCGCGGGATTGGGCGACGGGCATCTCGGACTCCTTTTAGGGATCCGAGACTATAGCAAGGCAGCAGCGAGCGGCCAGGACGGGCCCGACGTTCGATCAGGCAAGCGCGCTTCGAAGAGAACGATCAGGCGAATGCGGGGGCACGAATGCGAGGGGGCGAATGCGATGCGGCGAATGCGATCAGGCGAACGCGATCGACTGCACGCGGGCGACAAAGCGCGAGATCAGATCTTCGATGTCTTCTGCGCGGGCCATGGCCAGTCGCCAGCGCTCGGGAATCGCGCTTAAGCCATGGCACAGACCCGCCAGTCCGCCGGTGACGCTGGCGATGGTATCGGTGTCGCCGCCCAGGTTGACGGCGCGCAAGACGGCGTCTTCATACGACTGCGTGGTCAGCAGGCACCAGACGCTGGCTTCAAGCGTCTGCACGATCTGGCCGGTGGACTGCACTTCGTCGCGCGGCACCAGCTCGATGCGGCCGTCCAGCAGGCGGTGATAGTGCGAAAGCTCGTCGGCGTAGCGTGGGCTGTCGTAGTAGGCGCGCGCGAAGTGATTGGCACGACGATAGGCAGCGTGGGCCGATTCTCCATCCAGAAGGGCCTTGGTGAAGACGGCGTAATAGCCGCAGCCGATCTGCACGCGGCTGTGGCGATGGGTCAACGTCGCGGCCCGCTGCGCGTACAGCGCCAGCGTCGAATCGGATTCGCGCGGGAAGCGCAGGGCCAAGGGCAGGACGCGGGACAGCGATGTGTTATCGGTGTCGTGTTCGCTGCCCGCTTCTTCCGGGGCGACTCCGCCCCGCATTCGGCCAATTGCCGTCGCGGTGACCGAACTAACGTCGAAGACCTGGCCAGACGGAGTCATGTACGCGTGGTCCAAAAAGCGGACGAATCGCTGTGCCAAGTCGGGAAGATCCAAGCGGGGCTGCAGCAGGCTGTACAGCGTGCACAAAAGCAGAGAGCTGTCTTCCGACCACGTGCCCAGCGGGACGTTGTAGGTGCCGTGGCCTTGCAGGTCGCGCACCGGTGAATCATCCATCATGGAACGCAGCTTGAATTCGACCGGCACTCCCAGCGCATCACCGACGATGGCTCCCCACAATCCGCCGCGCACGCGTTCTTCAAAGCGGGCCCGTATCAGCGGCGATGCCTGCGGTGGGTTGGATGGCTGCGGGGCACGCAGATAGCCCGGCGGCACCGACGGCGGAGAAGCTGGCACGGCGGACGGGACACGCAGCGTGCCGCTGATCGAGATCGGCGGCTGCGGTGCACGAGACTCAGATGGACCCGCGGCAAACTCGGCGCTGTTTTCTTGTGCGAGGACGCTTTGGTACGTCTGATAGGTCGATCGATCGAAGCAGACAAAGACGATCTTCTTGATCGCGTCTCCTCGTCGCAGCGACGCGATCGCTTCGCGTACGGCGATCCGCGTGGCGGGCAGCAGCGGATAGCCATAGACGCCGGTGCTGATCGCCGGAAAGGCCAGCGTCTGGATGCCATGGGCCAGCGCGACTTCGAAGCAGCGACGGTAGCAGCGGGCCAGAAGCTCGGGCTCGTTGCGGCTGCCGCCGTACCAGACCGGACCGACGGTGTGGATGATGTAGCGAGCCGGCAGGCTGTAGCCGCGCGTGATCTTGGCATCGCCGGTGCTGCAGCCACCCAGCGTGCGGCACTCGGCCAAAAGGGCGGGACCGGCGGCACGATGAATGGCGCCATCGACGCCGCTGCCACCCAGAAGAGAGTTGTTGGCTGCGTTTACTACCGCATCGACGGGCAGGCTGACGATA
>JAYRFD010000941.1:0-2588 GCA_041908565.1 Polyangia bacterium
ACTTCGCTGCGCAAGCTGCGTCGACACACTGCCCAGAAGCAGGCGCATCACGGCGCCGCGCCCATGGCTTCCGACGACGACCATGTCAGGCTTTAGCTCTTTGATGACCTGCAGGAAGCCGTTGACGGCATCGCCCATGCGCAGGTGAAGCTCGACCGCTGTCTTGTTGCCCAGCATCACGCGCATCCGCTCCAGCCGTTCGCGCGCCTGCTGCGCCTCTTCGAATTCTGGCGGAATGTTCAGGCCCAGATCCGTCGGTGCGGCCAGGCTGCCCTGCAGGGGTGCGATGTGGATCAAGTGCAGCGTTGCACCCAGGCGTTCGGCCAACGCCATCGCGTGATACATGGCGCCGGCCGAGCTGTCACTGAAGTCGATACCGACGGCGATGTTGTAATGACCAGATCGCATTGAACACTCCTGTTGGCATGTGGGCAGTGGACAAATCCACGGACGCGTGAACCGTCGGCCAGCTTGCTAGGTTGTCGGCCCGATCTTGGGAACGCTGGGACGCTGCTGGTACTCGCGCAGCTTGTACTGGATCTTTCGCGGCGAGATCCCCAGCATCTCAGCAGCCCGCGAGGTCGACCCACCCGTGTGTTCCAAGGTCTTTAGGATCGCGAATCGCTCGATCTCTGCCAAGCGCGAACCGGGGACGGGCGGATAACCATCCTGTTTTGTTGTGGATCCGCTGCTGAGCGCAGTGATCGCCAAGTCCTCGGGCCGGATGGCATCGCTGCGACAGATGACGACGGCGCGTTCGATGGCGTTTTCTAGTTCGCGCACGTTGCCGGGCCATGGATAGCGCAGAAGCTTTTCGGTCGCGTCGTCGGTGATCGTGCGAATCTGCTTGGCGTTTTCTTTGGCGTAGCGCGCCAGAAAGTGATGCGCCAGAAGTCCGATGTCCGACGGGCGCTGACGCAGCGGCGGCACATCAATGGTGACCACGTTCAGGCGGTAATAAAGGTCTTCGCGAAACAGGCCCTGCTTCACCCGTTCCAGCAAGTTGCGGTGCGTCGCGGTGATGATGCGCACGTCGACTTTGACGGTCTGGTTGCCGCCGACGCGCTCGAACTCGTGCTCTTGCAGGAAGCGCAGCAGCTTGACCTGCACCGCCGGCGAGATCTCACCAATCTCATCCAGAAACAGCGTGCCACCGTCGGCCTGTTGGAAGCGCCCGTCTCGTCGGTTTACGGCGCCCGTGAAGGCTCCGCGCTCGTGCCCGAATAGCTCGCTTTCCAGCAAGGTCTCGGACAGGGCCGCGCAGTGCAGCTTCACAAATGGGCCGGTTGAGCGCTGGCTATGCTCGTGCAGCGCGGCGGCCACAAGCTCCTTGCCGGTGCCGCTTTCGCCGGTAATCAGAACCGACGCACGCGAGGGCGCAACTTGCAGAACGGTGTCGAACACCTTCTGCATGGCGGGGCTGGCGCCGATGATGTTGGCGACCTTGTGGCGCTCGGCCAAGCGTTCGCGAAGCTGACCGGCTTCCTTGCGCAGCTTGCGCCGCTCCATCGCGCGTTCGATGACCAAGGTCAGCTCATCGAAGTTGATGGGCTTGGTCAGGTAGTCCGCGGCCCCTGCACGCATGGCGGCGACGGCCGTATCAATGGCGCCGAACGCCGTCATCACGACCACCGCAAGCTCTGGATCGTGCTCTAGCGCCTTGGCCATCAGGCCCAGGCCGTCGAGGCCGGGCATCTTCAAGTCCGTCACCACAACGTCGGGCGAAAAGTCCTCAAGCTTGGGCAGTGCCTTGAAGCCATCGGCGGCGGTCTCGACCGCATAGCCCTCTTCGCGCAGAAGCTCTGCCAAGGCAGAGCGAGCGTTGGCTTCGTCATCAACAATCAAGATCCGGCCTAGAACTGACATGGCGTCCCTCTGAGATCGGAGGAGAAGCAATTTCTGCGCCGACCACTGTTCATCGCTTACAGACCGAAGCGTTCGTGAGCCGCTGCGGACAGGGCTTCACGGTGGCTGGGATGGGCGACCTCGATCAATGCGCGGGCTCGTTGTCGCAAGTTCTTCCCGTACAGGTTGGCGACCCCGAACTCGGTGACGACGTAGTGCATGTGCGCCCGCGTCGTAGTGACGGCCGCGCCGTACTTCAGCTGGCCAACGATGCGCGGCTCGCCGCGATGCGTGGTCGATGGCAGCGCAATGATCGGCTTGCCACCCGCCGACAAAGCCGCGCCGCGCATGAAGTCCATCTGCCCACCGACGCCCGAAAACTGCAGGGGCCCCACCGAATCGGCGCACACCTGCCCGGTCAAGTCGACCTCGATCGCGCTGTTGATCGCGGTGACCTTGGGGTTCTGCCGAATGATGGCGGTGTCGTTGACGTACCCGATGTCGCGCATGACCACCTGCGGGTTGTCGTCGATGAAGTCGTACAGGCGGCGCGTGCCGTTGACGAAGCCCGCGACGATCTTGCCGCGCTGGCTGACCTTCTCTTCACCGGTGATCACGCCACGCTCGACCAGTTCGATCACGCCGTCAGAAAACATCTCGGTGTGGATGCCCAGTCGGCGATGTCCGTGCAGCGATGCCAGGACCGCGTTGGGGATGCTGCCGATGCCCATCTGCAGGGTGGC
>JAYRFD010000942.1:0-3574 GCA_041908565.1 Polyangia bacterium
GACAAGCGGAGCAAAGAGACAAGGGACGTAGACATCAGGTTCCTCCGGTGCAAGGGAATCGGGCGGGGCGGCCCCATGGGTCGAGGGCACAGCGCCGGCACCCGTAATCCCAGCGTACGGCGGAAGGACAGCGCAGGGGGATGTCCAAAAACGAGCCACCGATGTCCCTGTTCTGAGACATGGCGGCCTGCGTCTCATGTGACGCGCTCGGTCTCCGTCGAAAAGCGGCGATACACCGCACCCAACGTGACGCGTCAAAGCCTTCGCTGCGACGGTCTAGCGGCCTGGACGCGGACGACGCGATCCGCCAGGCGACGAACGGCCAGGCGACGAACGGCCAGGCGACGAACGGCCAGGCGACGAGCGGCCAGGCGACGAGCGTTTTGCCGGGCCCCTGACGGGCTGGCTTGACTTGCCAGACTTCCCAGGCTGGCTTGACTTGCCGGGCTTGCCTGGCTTGGCACCCGTTGGTCGAGCTCCGCGTCCCGTCGATGCGCGACCGCCAGAGGCACCGTGCGACGTCCGGTCGCTGCTGCGCGATCCTCCGCCTTCCGTCGCAGACCGGCGACCTGGCTTGCCGGTGGACACGCGCTTGCCGCCTTGCGGACGGTCGTCGCCGCGCCCGCTGCGCGACGGACGCTGAGGTGCCCGAAACGGAACCGCAGGCCCGTCTTGACTGTCGTTCCGAGGCTGCGGACTGCGGTGCTGCACGCGCGTATCCAGGCCAAAGCCACGCCACGCGAACAGGGTCACCTCGTCGCGGTCGTGGTACAGCTGCCGGGCACGCAGGCCCGTCCAGCCGCCGGACTCCAGGATCTCGCGCACGCGGGCCAGCATGGCCACCCGCTGCTTCATCGGCAGCTTGATGTTGGCGATGACAAAGCGCGCCCAGCGACGGCGTCCCCAGCGCGCCAACAGGCCGGCCACTTCCAGCGGACGGTATGCCATGTCGCAGCACAGCCAGTCCACCGGCGCTTCCGGTTCGTAGTCGAAGGCGTTCTGACGCACGTGCTTGATGCGCCGCGACAAACCGGGAGCCAAACGCCCCATATCGACGGCCAGCACCGAACAGCCGCGCTCAGCCAAGACCTGGCTCCAGCCGCCGGGCGCCGCGCCCAGGTCGACGCAGTCTTCACCGCCTTGCGGACCGTGACCCAGCCAAGCCAGCGCTTCGGACAGCTTGCTGGCCGACCGCGAAGGAGCATCCTGCGATCGTCGGACACGCTGGATGCCGCCGGGAAACAGGCTCAAAGCGACGCTGGTCAGCAGCACGCCCGCGACGATCTGATCGGGCGAAAGCAAGCAGACCTGAAGAAGCTGACCGCCTTCGGAATGGGCTGCGGGTCCATTGGCAGCGACGGAATAACCGCTGCCGGCCAGTTCCTTACCAAGCGCAGCGTGCAGATCGGCGCAGCGGGCGGACAGCGTCTTGCCCCGCTCGCTGTCGGCAGAAAAGACATGCACGGCCAGCGGACGATCTTTGATGTCGCGATACAGGCCGTTGGCGATGCGCTTGGCCAGCGCCGTCGCGTCCAGATCCTGCGCCTGCTCTGCAAGATCGTCGACCCACTGCACGGGCAGGCCCTGTCGAGCGAAGGTCAAGCTGCACAGATCACTGGCTGCGACGCGCCTGCCCTTGGCGTTTTCCGCCGTCGACAGCACCAGCCCCGGCTGCAGCAAAGACGGAGCCAGGCCGCGGGTGACAAGCTCGTCGGCGACATCGTCTTCGGCACCGGGCCGGCAGGTCCACAGCCAGTCGCCTCGCTGCGGTTCGCGACGCGGCGCGGTGCGTGAAGAGGGTGCGGTTCTGGCAGCCGCCGCTGGCCCCGCCTTGCCGCTTGGACGCAGGGGGGCGGCTGGGCGCGCGGTCGTGGGGGACGCAGATCGAGGCCCCGCGGGACGCTGCAAGTGGCCGGGACGGTTGGACTCGTGGGACTGATCAAAAGGATGGGTTGGCATGGCGAACGGCAGCGGGCAGCATATAGAGAAGTCCCGCTTCGCGCCCACAACAATTCCTGACGACTTAGACGACGCTCAGGCGCCCAGGCGCCCACCGGATGCTCGCAGCCCGCGCGGTCCCGTCGTCGCTGGAGGTAGCTCGATGCGTCGGTTGGCTTTCGGCTTCGCCTTCCTGTGGCTGGCAGTTGCCTTCGGGATTCGCTTGTACGACATGCGGTCGCCGCAGCTGTATATCTCGGCCCTGACCGGCGGACAGCGCGAACAGCGAGCGACGATGGCTTGGCTACAGGGCGCCCTGGTCTGGCGCAAGCAGCCACAGTTTGGTCGCCTGGTGGTCGTCGATACGCGGCTGGATGGCAAGGTCGAACGCTACGCCAGCGCGCAGCTACCCGCCGAGTGGCTGGACTGCCAGCTTTGGCTGGAAGAGGGACCGAACACGGTGCAAGCCGTCGCTGCTTGTCCCGGGCACCTGCCGATTCGCCTGACCGCCGCCGGGCAGAGCCTGCCGGGCCTGGGGCCCGACAACAAGCCACCGCTTCTGCACGAGCTTGCGCCGCTCGGCTCCGTCGAGCCCGACAAGATCGTGAACCGCATCCACCGTCTGGAAAACGCGCCCGCTCACCCCTCGCTGTTCTTGCTGGGCATCCTGGCCATGGTGCCGCTTCTGTGGCTGACCGCGGGCGACCTGCGACGCGTCCGTCGCCTGCGTGGCGAGCCCGTGGTCGAAGGCATCCTGGAACAGACCGACCCCGGCGTCTTCACCCTGCGCAACGGCGAGCGCCGCGTCACCGTCTATACCGAAGAGGGCGAGATCCTGTCGGTGGGGCTGGGCCGAGCCGCCAGCTTGAGCGACAACATGGCCGTCGAAGGGCTGCGCGCTGCGGTGCAAGGCCCCGTCGAAAAGACCGGTGATAGCGCCTTCCGCGGTCAGCAGGCCCTGCGTCTGCGGCGAGGCGCCATCCTGGTGGTCGGTGATCACCTGTCGGAAGCGCGGCGCAGCTTGCTGATGGACGCCGGGCTGAACGCCGGCCTGGCCGTGTCGGGCATCGTGTTGGCCGCCATCGTCGCGCTGGGCATGGCCTGGTAAGCCACCGCATTCCCCCCAATCTCACCGCTTCCCCCCGCCTCTCTCGGCGATTCCCCCCCGCATCTCCCACCGCTTCCCATCCGACTTCACTGCCCCGTCGAAGCAAGCCGCCACGCGCAACCACAGACCGCGTGAAATGATACGTTGCAGAAGCTCAGCGCTCGCAGCGTGCTCGCCCGGCGCGTTCGCTGGGATGAGGTGCGGATGACCCCAAGCATGTATCCCCGTCTGTCGATCCATGGTGTGTCCCTTGCGCTGCGCATCGCGGGGCTTCTGACCGCGCTGGCCAGCGTCATCGGTCTGCCGGGCTGTGCCTATACCTTCGATGAAGCGCAGCCTGATGTGGTCCTGCAGGGCAATCCAGTGCCGCCCTCGACGTATCCGCAGCTGAACGCGGGCCTGGGTCCCGTGCGCGCTGCGTCGCTGATTCAAGGCGCCAAGGCCACCCCGGATCGCAGCGACCTGTGGGTGGTGATGCCGCTGGCCCAGCCCGAGATCTGGCCGCCCCCCGACAAGTGGCCAGACACC
>JAYRFD010000943.1:0-5695 GCA_041908565.1 Polyangia bacterium
AGCGCCGCCAACATCAGCAGCAGATACGATCGATGGGGGCCCGGTCCCAGGCTCCACTGCCAGACGTGCAGACCGAAGTACGCGGTGCGGATCCAGAAGGCCATGCGCTCGGCGCGGATGATCACTTCCCCCGTCCGCGGCGACACATAGATATCGCTGCCGTCGCTGATCGCCACACGATACACCGGTAGCTCAAAGCGGCTGAGGTACACCAGCGTCGGTTCCGTCTGAAACGTCACCTGCAGCGCCTGCGTGCCCAGCGGGGCCGCGGCATCGGCAATGCGCAGCGCATCGCCGGCTTCGATTCCCGGCAGCACCAGACCGCTTTCCCCATCGACGACCACGACTTCAGGAGGCTGGTCGTAGTGCAGCACGTAGCGCGGGGCCCCGACGACGTGGCGCCACTCGACGCTCTGCGGATCGGGGCGTCCTTGGGCCTGCTGCTGCGCCAGCACGGGCCCAAGCGCCGCACGGAACGGCTGCTCCGTCGGCGGCGGCTTGCGGGCCGGCGGCTGTCGAGTGTCGGCGGCCCAGTTCTTCCACGCCAAGAACGCGCCCGAGATCCCCCACAGCAAGCAAGGCAAGCAGACGACAAGAGCGATGACTTTGTGGATGCGACGGGGCTGCATTTACGCGAAGTACTCGTCCATCGAGAAATAACGCTCGCCGGTGTCGCACAAGACGGTGACCACCACGGCCCCGGGCCCCAGATCTTTTCCGACCTGCATGGCGACGCTGACCGCGGCCCCGGCCGAGATGCCAACCAGCAGCCCTTCTTCCTGGGCCAAGCGGCGCTTGGTGCGGTACGCCACGACGTCGTCGATGATCCGCACTTCGCTGATCAGACCGCGGTCCAAGATGGTGGGCACAAAGCCAGCGCCGATGCCCTGGATGCGATGGGGGCCGGCGCTGCCACCGGACAGGACTGCCGATCCGCGCGGCTCGATGGCGATGATGCGCACATCGGGATAGCGGCTGCGCAGCACCTGCCCGACCCCGCTTAACGTGCCGCCGGTGCCAACACCAGCGACGAAGGCATCGATGCGCGGGCGCGTACCGGATGCGGTGGCTAGCTGCTCGACTTGCGCCAGGATCTCGGGCCCGGTGGTCCGGCGGTGCGCGTCGGGGTTGTTGGGGTTTTTGAACTGCTGCGGCATGTAGTAGCGACTGTCGCTGCGCTGTAGCTCTTCGGCGCGCTGGACTGCGCCGGCCATGTCCAGTCGTTCGGGGGTCAGGACCAGCTCGGCGCCATAGGCGCGCAGCAGGCTGCGACGCTCTAGGCTCATCGATTCGGGCATGGTCAAGACCAGCTTGTAGCCCTTGACGGCACACACCAAAGACAGGCCGATGCCGGTGTTTCCGGATGTCGGCTCGACGATGATTGATTCGCCGGGACGAATCAGACCGTCGCGTTCGGCGGCTTCGATCATCGACAACGCGATGCGATCCTTGACGCTGCCGCCAGGGTTCTGCTGTTCGCACTTGCACAGGATGTGGGCGCTTTCGGCGTCGGGCATGCGACGCAGGCGAACCAGCGGCGTACCGCCGATCAAGTGCAGCAGGTTGGGGACGGCGCAGATGGGCTGTGGCACGTCCCTGGTTCTACCGCGAATCGCGCGGCGACGGAACAGCCCGCTTGTCTGGCGCCAAAGCGGCGGCGGCGATGGCCATCACGCTGCGCTGCTGGGCATGACACAGCGCCAGCGCCAAGGCATCGCTGGCATCCAAAGGTGGCGCTTGCTTCAGCCCGCAGCGATAGGAAACCAGGCGCTGCACTTCGGTCTTCTGGGCCCGGCCGTTGCCCGCCACCGTTCGCTTGACCGTCGCTGGGGGATATTCATGCAGCGGCAGATCGGCTTCTGCGATCACCAGCATGATGACGCCGCGAGCATGGCCCAGGCGCAGCGCCGACTGCGCATTGACGCCGTGATACAGCGCTTCCAGCGCGACTTCTTGCGGTGAAAACTCGCTGACTACTTCGCGCAGATCACGGGCCAGGGCGACCAAGCGATCGGAAAGCGGCAGGCGAGGATTCAGCTCCAGCACTCCGCATTCGATGTAGCGCGGACGCAGAAAAGCCCCGCGCTGCGCGACTTCCAGCACGCCGTATCCGCAGTGAATGGTGCCGGGATCGATACCCAGGATCCGACAGGGCGCATCGTCGGTGCGCGTGCGAACACCCGACCGAAGATCTGCCGACCGAGGAACCGCAGAGCGTGGAACAGAGGGCTTCATGGCGGGCGCCTGGGTCCTGACTTATCGACGAGCCGACTTGCCGACCGCGGTTGCAGCGGGGCGGGGACTTGCCGGCTTGGGCGCAGCTTTGGGGACGGCGGTGGTGGCACCAAGCGCCGTGCAGGCCATGGCCCCCAGGTGGCTGGCGTGGCTGGCGGCCTGCTTGACCTGCGCTGCGCTCAGCGACTGCAGGCGTCGCCGCAGATCGTCGCTGGCGGCCGGATCTTCGGGGTCGCGCACCATCACATCCAGCAGCAGGCTGGCCACCAGACCGGCGGAAAACGCGTCCCCGGCCCCGGTTGGATCGATCGCGCGGGCCGGCGGCAGGATCGGCTCGGCCGCGAAATAGGCCTGACCAGCAGGGCTGTCCAGGTAACAGCCGCTTTCGCCCAGCGTCACGGCGACGACGGTGGTGCCGGCTTTGCGCGCCTTGGCCGCCGCTTCTTCGACGTTTTCGGTGCCATACAAAAGCGGAAGCTCTTCGGGCACTAGCTTGACGATGTCGCAGTCGGAAAGCAGCTTACGCAGAAGCGGAGGCGCGTCCTTGATCTCGGGCCATAGGTGCGGACGCAGGTTCAGGTCGCAGGACACGATGCGCTGGCCGCGTTCGGGCCCTTTGCCGCAGGCGATCTCCAGCGCGCGCAGGGTGGCGGCTCGGCTTGGCTCGCGCGATAGCGTCGACGAACCAAAGTGAAACAGGCGCCCGCGGCGCACAAAGGCCGACTTTTCATCGGCCTGCCCGGGCGCGATCAGCATGTCGGCCGAGGGATGGCGATAGAACAGAAACGATCGTCCGCCGCCACCGGCATGCAGCGACACGAAGGTGACGCCGGTACGCGCGCTGGCGTGGGTCAGCAGGCCATCGCAGGCCACGCCTTCTTCGGTCAGCGCCTGCTGCACAAAACGGCCAAAGGCGTCGCCACCGACCTGCGTGATCAGCGCGGTGGGCACGCCTTGACGCGCCAGCCCGACGGCAAAGTTGGCCGGTGCGCCGCCCAGAAAGCGACGAAAGTGACTGACTTCTTCCAGCGGTCGTCCGACTTCTTCGACATCGGGAAAGAAGTCCACCAGCGCTTCGCCGAACACGACCGCGTCCACGGGCAAAGGCGGCGCCAGCGGGCCCAAGGCTCGACTGCGTGAAGGGGGAGAGGAAGTCACCACGCCTTGAAGGTATCGCACCGTCCCGCCGCCGCGCGAGAGGAAATCCCAGCCCCGCTTTTCCGTCGAGCGTCCCGATTGATCAGCCGCAGAAAGCGGCGCGCCATAGGGTCCTGCGCGCGGCGTTCGATCGTCCTGCGCGCGGCGTTCGATCGTCCTGTGCGCGGCGTTCGATCGTCCCGCGCGCGGCGTTCGATCGTCCTGCGCGCGGCGCTAAATCGGGTCGCGCTTGGCGCTAGATCGTCCCGCGATGGGCGCTGGTCATGGCCTGTTCACCGAGGACGCGGGCCATCTCTCCCAGGCCAGCGAAGCGGGCGTCCTGCGTCAGTCCCTGGCGGTAGCGAAAATAGATCTGCTGCACGACGACGGCGGTCTTGAACAGACCAAAGCAGTAATAGAACAGGATGTTCGATAGATCGCGGCCCGATCGCGCGGCGTAGCGATCCGCGATCTGCCGTCGGGTCAAGCAGCCAGGGCGCGTGGTCGGCCCGAAGCTGGCGGCGTGCATGGCCGGCGGGTCAGAGGGGTCGACCCAGTAGCAAAGCGCGGTGCCCAGATCCATCAGCGGGTCACCGATCGTCGCCATCTCCCAGTCCAGCAGGCCGACCACTCTTGTGGGCTGGTTCTCGTCGAGGACGACGTTGTCAAACTTGTAGTCGTTGTGGATCAGCGTGGCCGGTGGCGAGCTTGGGATGCGCTCGGCCAGCCAGGTCATGCAGGCGTCCAGGGCCTGCACGCTGTCGGTCTGCGCGTCGCGATAGCGCTTGCTCCAGCCGCTGACTTGGCGTTCGACATAGCCGTCGGGGCGGCCTAGCTCGGACAGACCGGCGCGCACGTAGTCCAGGCCGTGTAGCTCGACCAGAGTGTCGACGAAGGTCTCGCACAGCTTCTGCATGCGATCCGGCGACAGGTCCAGGCTGGCCGGTACGCGACGGCGCAGGATGACGCCGCGCACGCGCTCCATCAGATAGAACTTGGCCCCCAAGACCCCTTCGTCTTCGCAGAAACAGACGGGCCGTGGCGCATAGGGATAGATGGGATGCAGCGCCGACAGGATGCGGAATTCGCGCCCCATGTCGTGCGCGGTCTTCACCTTCGATCCGAAGGGAGGGCGCCGCAGCACGTAGTCCTGGCCGCGAAAGCGCACCAGATAAGTCAGGTTGGAATAGCCGCCCGGAAACTGCTGCACCTGCAGATCGTCGGTTCCACTTGCTGAAGGGAGATTGTCGGCGGGCGGGGGCAGCACCGCCTGCAGGTACTCGCGAAGGCGGGCGGCGTCCAGCTCTTCTCCGCTGCGAACGCTGGCTGCCTCGTCTGTGACGGTGGTTGGGGATGCAGCTAGACCAGCGCTGCTGGTCGGGGAACGGGGTGGGCTTGGGTGTTCAGCCATGGCGGATCCCTGCGCAGATTGCGCGTGCAGTCTCCCAATTTCGTCGGCTGCGGTCCAGGCCCGTCGTGGTGGATCGCGCGGAGCGGGCCGGACCGAGCTGCGCGTGCCCCGTGCCAAGCGCGGTCCATCTGCGATGCGACGGACGTAAGCCGGGCTCCGCAATGCGATAGACTGGTGACAGTACGATGGCCCATTCGGTCGCAACCCCGCGTCTTCCCCCTGGGAGTTCAAAGTCGCCCGCCATCCAGCACTGGCGGTACGCTGCCGAGCCGCACGTCCTTCTGCGCGAGCTACAGGCCCAGCACGGCGATGCCTTCACCCTGCGCGTGCTCAGCCATCCGCCCGTCGTGGTGCTGGCCGATCCCGACGCCGTGCGCGAGGTCTTCACCGGCAGCCCCGACGATCTGTTTGCGGGCCAAGGCAATCGGCTGATCGAAGCCGTGGTCGGCAAGAACTCGCTGCTGCTGCTCGACGGTCCGCGGCACCTGCGCGAACGCCGGCTGCTGTTGCCGCCGTTTCATGGCGAGCGCATGCAAGCCTACGGCGACATCATGCGCGAGATCAGCGAGCGCACCATGGATGCATGGCCGCTGGGGACGCCCTTTGCTGTGCAGCCGCACATGGCCAGCATCACGCTGGATGTGATCCTGCGAACCGTGTTCGGCGTCGACGATGCCCAGCGCTTGCAGCGCCTGCGCCAGCTGATGGTGCAGGTCCTGGGCGATGCCACCCACCCGGCGGTGTTCGCGCTGATGTTGGCGGTGCCTGGCGATCGTCTGCGTCCCATCCTGACCTTTGGCATGGAAGACGGAGCCCCGGCCTGGAAGCGCGCGCTGTCTCGACTGATGCCGCTGCGATCGGTGTCGATGGCTCGCTTGGAGATCGATCGACTGCTGCTTTCCGAGATCAATC
>JAYRFD010000944.1:0-2166 GCA_041908565.1 Polyangia bacterium
CCGCATCCGCGGGTGCGGTCTTCACGCGCCGACAAGATCTTGACACCTGTACAGGTGGGCTGTTAGACCCCTGGTCAAATTTTCAGTACACAGACGAGTCCGCCATGCCAGCCCCCCGCAAGTCCAAGTCCACCTCCTCTGTCTCTGCCGCTGTCTCCGTCGCTGAACACGCCCCGCCTCCACCTCACTTGACGCTTGGCAAGGGCGCTCAACGCAGCGCCCGTGATGCCGCTTCACCGACGGGAAGCCCAGCCTCTGGCAGCGTGGCCGACGCGCTTTCCCATCTGCCGCCAACCAGCGAGCCCGAGACCATCAGCATCCGCGGCGCGCGCGAGCACAACCTGCATATCGACGCGCTGGAGATCCCCAAGAAGCGCTTGGTGGTGATGACCGGCGTGTCGGGATCGGGCAAGTCCTCGCTGGCTTTTGACACGCTGTATGCCGAAGGGCAGCGACGGTATGTCGAGTCACGGTCGGCCTATGCCCGGCAGTTCTTGGGGCAGATGGACAAGCCGCGGTACGAGTCGCTGCGCGGCCTGTCACCGACCATCGCGATCGAGCAGAAGAGCGCATCATCCAATCCGCGGTCGACGGTGGGCACAGTCACCGAGATCTATGACCACCTGCGCGTGCTGTTCGCGCGCGTCGGTACGCAGCACTGTCACCAGTGTGGCAAGCGGGTCGCTGCGCAGAGCGCCGCCGAGATCGTCGGTCAGCTTCGCCGCTTAAGCGCGGGCACGCAGGTGATGCTGCTGGCGCCGATGGCGCGCAATCGCAAGGGCACGTTTGCCGATGTGTTCGCGGCGGCGCTGAAGGTTGGCTACAGCCGCGCGCGCGTCAACGGCGATGTCGTGCGTCTGGATGACGAAGTGCCGACGCTGTCGAAGAAGCTCAAGCACTCGATCGACATCGTCACCGATCGGCTGGTGATCGCCGATGATGCCGACACCACGCGTCGGCTGCATGACTCGGTGGAAGCGACGCTGCGCTTGGGGGAAGGCTCGCTGATTGTCTCGCTGTCTGGCGGTGCCGATGGCGAGGCGACGGAGTACATGGTCTCGGAAAAGCGCGCCTGCACCGACTGCGGCATCGCGTTTCCAGAGCTTTCGCCGCAGTCGTTTTCGTTCAACTCGCCGCTGGGCATGTGTCCCGACTGCACTGGCCTTGGCACCCGGCTTGAGATGGATCCACAAGCCGTCATTCCCGACGCCACCAAGAGTATCCGCGAGGGCGCCATCGTCCCCTGGGCGACGACCATGGATCGCGGCGATGGCTGGGGCTTCAAGATCATCCAGGGCCTGGCCGATCAGTACGACGTCGACCTGGATGTGCCGTGGGGCAAGCTGCCAGCGCACAAGCAAAAGCTGGTGCTGCACGGCGCGGGCGAGACGCGGGTCGCGGTGCAGTGGGAAGGCCGCAACAGCCAAGGCCAGATGAACATCCGCTTCGAAGGCGTGCTGAACACGCTGATGCGTCGCTACCAGCAGACGACCAGCGAGTGGATGCGCACGTACTACGAACAGTTTCTGCGCGAAGCCGCCTGCACGACCTGCGAAGGAACGCGCCTGCGTCCCGAGTCGCGCGCCGTCTATCTGCTGGACACCCGCGATGGCCGCGGCCAGTACAACCTGACGGAGATCTGCAGCATGACGGTGCTGCAGGCGGCCAAGCTGATGGGCACCTTGCCGCTGGCCGGCGAGCGCGCCTTCATCGCACAAGAGCTTCTAAAAGAGATCAACGCGCGCCTGGCCTTTCTGCTGAATGTTGGGCTGGACTATCTGACGCTGGATCGCGCATCGGCGACGCTGTCGGGTGGTGAAGCGCAGCGCATCCGCTTGGCTTCGCAGCTTGGGTCCGAGCTATCCGGCGTCATGTACGTCCTCGATGAGCCCTCGATCGGTCTGCACCAGCGCGACAACCGCCGCTTGATCGAAACGCTGAAGCGCTTGCGCGACCAAGGCAACACCGTCCTGGTCGTTGAACACGATGCCGAGACGATCTTGTCCGCGGACTGGGTAGTCGACTTCGGACCCGGGGCCGGGCGCTTGGGGGGCGGCGTGATCTGCAATGGCCCACCGTCTGCTTTGCTGCACGACAGCCAGTCGCTGACCGGGGCCTATCTGTCGGGACGAGAAGCGATCGCGGTGCCTGGCGAGCGACGTCCCG
>JAYRFD010000945.1:0-6924 GCA_041908565.1 Polyangia bacterium
CGATCCGGTCATCGCGCAGGTAGCGCAAGGCCAGGTCGCGGCGAAGCTCAAACAGGACCTGGGCGAAGCTCGATTCCTCGCTTTGCAAGCGGCGCTGCAGGCTGCGTGGACTCATGTGCAGCTTCGCGGCAACGGTGGCAATCGCCGGCTCGTGATGCGGTAGCTCGTCCATCATGCAGCGTCGAACCGCGTCCTGGAAGCGGTTCTGTTCCGGCAGCCCCGACAGCAGCCCCGTAAGCTGTCGATCCAGCATCGCCAGAAGGCGTGGCTCGGCGTGGCGCTGCGTCCGCAAAAGCAGAGCGCGATCCAGAATCAGCTCATTGCGCGGGGAACCGTACTGCACGGGAGCTCGGAAGATTCGCTCTTGCTCGCCAACCCGCGCCGGTCGGGGGTGTACGAAGCAGACGGCTCGCGGCACGAACTCCTCGCCGATGGCATGCCGTCCTTGCAGAAGCGACAGCGCAAGCAGACCTTCGACGGGATGACGCGGCGGCGTGCTGGGTTCGTGATAGTGGCCGTGCACCAGCCGCACGACGTCCTGCTCTTCTTCGACGGTGAAGAAGACCCCCTGGTTGACGAGTCGGATGTACCGGCTGGCCAGACGATAGTGATCACCCAAAGTGGCACAGCTCCGCAGGGCGAACGCGAGGACATCAAACAGATCCTCGGCGCAGCTGACGATCCACTCGGCCAAGTGCAGACCAAAGTCGTGATCTCCGGTCAGTCGGGCCGCTTCGTCCCACAGCCGCAGTTCCTGGGAATGAAGAAGATCCGCGTCGGGGCCGGCGAGCAGCGTTGGGCTCAACCCGGCGGCGGATAGGAGCACCGGAGGTGGCACCCCCGCTGTTGCCGCAAAAGCGGCGACGGCCAAGATGGCCTTGGTAGCGCGAGCACGGCGCATAGGAAATGCTAGCGATGGTCGACGCAGGGGGTCAAGACGAATACCGGGGCGTTTGCGCAGGCGTTGTGCTGCCAACCGCCCGAACCGCGCATGTGTCAGGGCAAGGGAGAGAGGGGCCCGTGGCTCTTGTGGTGCGAATGAACCGCAGCCGCTCTTGGCCTTTCGCAGTGGCGGGCGCCGCGGTGATCTCTGTCCGGATCGCCAGTTTGTGCCCACAGACGGACACCCGTTCCTGATTGGGCAAGACGATCGATGTGCGCCACAAGCGTCGAGCTGCCCGATTGCTCCCGCCGCTTTCTGCACGGCGATGAAGAAGCGTCCTTGCGCGACTCGCGGTGCTCCGTCGCAGTGGGCTTGCCACGACTGCCCGGTCACGCCGCTTCTGCGTGATTGACGCCTGGTGCCACTGCGAGCTTCGCCTTTGCAGTTGGACCGCGCCCGATCGCTGCCAGGATCCGCAGCAGCCCCTTGACCCCGCCGCCCAGCACCACGCCCGCCGCGACGGCACCGCCGATCATCGCCCCCAGGATCCCGTGCACCAGCGAATCTGCGCTGGCTTGATACAGGTTCGCAATCGGTGTCCGGACCCGCGTGCACTCCAGGCGACGACGCTCGGGCCGCGCTGCCACGCCGTAGATCACGCCCCGTGGATGCGCCGCGAAGTGCTCGGTCGTGATCGGCGTCGACACCTCAACGTAGTCCACCATGTCCCGATAGCCCGGGTAACGCTCGTCGACAAACGCGATCAGCGAGTCAGCGATCCGGCGCTTGAGCGCTTCGTATTCTTCGCCGCGATCCATCCACGGGTGCTCGCGCCAGCGGGCAAAGGCCTCGTGGCTCGCGAACGCGACGATCTCGCCGGTGAAGCGCCGCGCCGACGGATCTTTTAGCGAAGGGAACGTGACATAGGCGAAGTGCGGCTGGCCTTGCAGCACCTCATCGCGCCGCGCGAAGACCTCGTCGTGATCCAGGCGGTCAAAGATCCACAGGTTCTCGCCGCGAAAGCCGAGCTTGCGCGGATCGTCCTTGAAGCCAAGGAACAGGTTGACGTGCGCTGGGCCCGACTCGATCTCATCTAGCTCGCGGCACACATCCTTTGCCTCTGGCCGCCCGTGAAGGAGCTTGCGATAGGTGATATCGGCACCCGCGTTCGACACGATGTGCCGCGCGCGCAGCACCCGTTCAACGGCGCCGCGTCCTGTTCCCTCGGTGACGCGAACGCCGACCGCGCGCCCCTTTTCGACGAGGATCTCCTCCGCCCGGCAGCGCAGCCGCAGCGCCCCGCCGTGTGCGTGAACGATCGCCAGCGCCGCCTTGGCAATGCCGCCCGCGCCGCCCACCGGGTAGAAACCGCCGTCCAGATAGTGAGACGCCACCATCGCGTGCGTCATCAACGCACTCTGCGAAGGTGGCAACCCGTGATCCCCCCACTGCGAGGCCAGCAGTGCACGCAGACGTGGATCGCGAAACGTCGCGGTCAGGTAGTCCTTTGTCGTCGAGTCAGCACGCCGCGAGGCTCGCCCGCGTCCCATCCACCGCGCCAACAGCGATAGCGCCGGGGTTCCCACATCGCGCAGGATCAGCCCGCCGATCGGCCCGCGCGACATCGTGGGCAGCTCAGCGAGGTAGTGCCGAATCGCCGCCTCTTCCTCGGGAAACACCGCGATCAGGTCGGCGAGATAGCGCTCGACTCCGGCGCGCACCTTGAAGCGCAGCCCAGGGTAGTCGAACACTTCGAATGGATCGGGCATGTGTTCCCAATCGACGGTGCCGCCGGTGACCAGATCCATCAGTCGCCGTGCCGGCCGGCCGTGCTGCATCTCGCCGACGTAGTGCACGCCGACATCCCAGTGGTAGCCCCCCGGGCGCTTGAAGGTGTGGGTATAGCCGCCCGGTTTGAAGTGCTGCTCGATGACAAGGACGCGCAGTCCGCCGATCTGGGCCAGGATGCTGGCGCAGGTAAGGCCGCCCATTCCGGAACCGATGATGATGACGTCGTAGTCGCTCTCGCGGGGGGGTGCGCTCGAAGGTGCTTCGTACATGACAGCGGGGTCTCCTCAGTCGACGGGCCAGCCTGCCAGGTGCCGAGCGAAGTCGCGAAAAAAAAGCGCGACCCGCGGCCGTTCGCGCAAAGACCTATCCCGACCATTCGACCGTCGACGGCAAACGGGCCGACCCCCTTCCCCCATCTTCCGATCGCCGCGTCCCACGCGACACCGACCGTCGCATAGGACGCCGGGCTTGGCCTGACCTTGCGGACGGCGCCGTATGGCAGCACAGTCCTGCGAAGGTCGCCGCTTCACCCTGCGCCAATTGCGAGGAGACGCCCCGCGCCCGAACCCGGCTAGCGCAGCGTGAAGGAAAGCTCTGGCGTCTCGACACGGCCTTTGAAGAAGCCATCCACGGTCCCAAAGTGCGCGGCGTACCGTTGTGCTTCCTGTTCCGGATCGTCGGATGCCTTCGACCCATCGGGGCGCCGAGTCGGACGGTCGACGCCAGCGCGAAACTGCGCGGTCCACATCGCGCGCGTGGTGGGCGTCAGGTCCAGGCCGGCCGTGATCACATAGCTTCCCGCCGGCAGATCCGCCCCGCCGTACGGCGCCAGCAGGTGATACCCCCCATCCGCGCGCCGAACGACGGTGTAGCTGCAGACCACGTGGCGCTTGCCCGGTGCCAGCGGCGGCTGTGGAGGCGGCGGACGCTGCGGCGGCGCAAATCCCGCCACCGCGCGCCAATCGCCAAGCACCACGTCCTTGCCGTGCGCATCGCGCAGGCGTGGCATCACGCCGCTTAGCGTGTGCACTTCCACGGGCGCACTACCGGCCTCTAGCATCAGCTTGATCTCCATCACTCGCGTCGCCGCGGCGCCAGCTGGAGCCTTGTCTTTTGCATTCACCGGTATTTGCACCGGCTCTAGCCACACCCGCGGCGGCTGCGTGGCGGCGTTGCTGCACAAGGCCAACAGCACCGCGGCCCCGCGTCTGATTGTCTTGCCCCTAGCCATGAATCCTCTGCGCTGTGGCCATGTCGCCCCAACTTCAAAGCATACCGGGACCAGAGCAGGATTCGTGAGCCGTTGCGATCGCGCCGATTGCCCGCGGCGCTGCCCCGTGCCCAGCCGATCGATCCGCTTCTTTTCACCCTGCCCATCTGCGGAACGCATCGAACGTGTCGCGACCCGAAGGGCTGGCGGCTCCGCGCGAACCGCATTGCCCACAGGGCTCGTCCCGCGCGGCAGAGAGTCGATTAGAGCCCGCGTCAACGCAAAGCGCGGTGCGTTCGGCGGCGCGTTCGACGGTGCGTTCGGCGGCGCGTTCGGCGGCGCATTCGACGGCGCGTTCGATGGATCAGCGCCCACACCCGTATCGATTTCAGGCGCTGCCCGTTTGCGACGCTGGCTGGATCGCCGACGTGCCCGCGTGATATGCCTCGAGTCAAGGCACCACCGTGATCGGACATCTTCGCGACGAAGAGAACCTTCTGGCAGAAGCCGCAGAGCTTGTCACCGATCGAGCGATTCGCTGCGATCGCTGTCGGCGCAGCATGCGCTTTTTTCCGCTGCGTGCTGGCGTGGCCGTGCGTGCATTCGGTCGGTCGCATAGCTGGCGCTGTACGGACTGCCTCATCGGCTCGCAGCTGCTTGCATCGTATCTGTCCGGCGTGGGCATCGTGCCTGCAGACTGGCTGGCGCTGTGTCAGGACCTTGCCGCCGATGTCCTGGCGCAGCTTGACGAGCTGAAGCGAGCGCACGCGCGCACGCCGCAGACCGTATTCGCCGAAGCCCTCGATCGGCTGTGCATGCAGCTTCAGATTCTGGGCGAGGCCGTCGCAGACCACGCGGATGCCGCCGCTCTGGACAACGTCATCGAGCTATCACGCCATCGCGCAGAGCGCTCTCGGATAACCCGCGGCGAGTCCGTGCCGCAGTCGCCCCACGCGCCGTAGGCTCGATCCCGCGGCTCGCATCCAAGCCGCTCGCTGACTTCGACCGGACGGCGGCGGGGGCGACAGGGGGCTGGATGGCTCGTTTTTCCGAGAACTCTCGACGGCCCCGGAAAAAGAAGACCCGATTCTCGCCGGGCTCATCGGTTCACAGAGATTTCAAGCCCAGCAATGTGCTGGTCGGCAGTGATGGGCGACCGCGCGTGGTCGACTTTGGCTTGGCGCGGCTCGGTGGGCAAAGCTCGGCGACTGTCGAGCTGCCTTCGTCGCTCAGCGGATCGCACCGATCGGTTCGGCTGTCGGCTGAACTCATCCCCGCGGCAGAAGGACAAGCAGCCACGACGGAGCCCCCCGCCGATCGCCCCGCGCCATCGGTGGAAGTCCCCGCGTCAGCGGTCGACCCCGCGGCGCAGCGCCCGGTGTCGCGGCTTCAGCCCAGCCGATCGGCGACGGCGGGCGGCGCTGTGGTAACGCGGGCCGGTAGCATCTCGGGCACGCCGGGCTATATGTCCCCCGAACAGTACATCGGCGGGGACGTCGACAGCCTGAGCGATCAGTTTTCCTTCTGCGCCGCGCTGTACGAAGCGCTGTACGGCTACCTGCCCTTCCCCGGCGAGACGCTGGAAGAGCTGGCCGAGTCAGTCCACGGACCCGTGCGCGAGACCCCGCCCAGCAGCAAGGTGCCCATCGAAGTGCACCGCGCCATCCTGCGTGGACTGTCGGCCGATCCCGACGAGCGATTCCCCAGCATGGCCGAGCTTTTGGCGGCCCTTGGCATCGAGCACGGCCACACCGCGGCAGCCGGCGCCCACAGCCGCCAGCACCTGCTGCGCCTGTTTCTTAGCGTGGCCATGGTCGTCATCACCGCCGTCGGGTTTCGCGTGGCCCAGCGCAGCATGTCGACCCGAGACGCGGCACTCAGCAGTGCCCTTTTGCTGATCGCCGCTGCCGTCATCGGCGGGCTGTACCGTCAGACGCTCTTGTCCAACAAGTTCCACCGCCGTGTCTTTCTTTTGCTGATGTTGGGTGTGGTGCAGAACCTGCTGCAGCGCCTGTTCGGCTGGGGCCAGGGCCTGATCATGAAGGACCTGTTCCCCTACGAGATGGTCGTCTGGTCCGGGATCGGCATCGCGCTGGTTGCATCAGGGATGCGCAGCGTGCTGCCGCTGCCGTTCTTTCTGCTGAGCATGGGTGGACTCGTCGCGCTGCGACCCGACCTGCCAAAGCCGGTCATGCTGGGATCCTATCTGGTGATGGTGGCCAGCTTCGCGTGGGGCTGGCTGCGCGTCGGACGCAGCGCGACATCGGCCAAGGCGGCGGATTCCAGCCCCGGTCTGCGCGGCAGCGGCGGCGGTCGATCGTCGCGCCCATCGAGCCGCTCGCGATCCTCGCCAGCCCTGCGAGCCATAAAGGCCTCGCCGCCCCCCAAGTCGCCGCCCCCCGCCGCACGACCCTGACCGTACGTTGCTAGTACCTCCTAGCTGATGTTGCGCGGCGATACCACGACCGGCTGACAGCGATAGAGCGGGGTTCGAGCGCAGCGATGGCTTGCAGGAATCGGGCGCAGGACGTGGGTGCAGGTCCCCGCCGCGTACGTCGCCGCTTTGGGGCAGCACACACGATACGGGGCCGGCCACACGTCGTCGGTCGCAGGCCTAGTGGATCAGCCGCGACTGCCGGATGAGCCCAGGCCGGTCATCCAGTAGCTGCTCAACGGCTGCGGAGATGAGAACGAGAACAAAAGCTCGGCCAGCAAGTAAGCCGCCGCTTGCGCCGCCCACTGCGCACTGTCGGGCCGGTACGCCACCTCGACAAAGTCGGCCCCCAACAGGCGGAAGTGGCGACCGACATAGTCGACTAGCTCTAGCGCGTCGTAATACTCAAGACCGCCGATCAGCTTGGTGCCGGTCTCGACAGCCAACTGAGGCGTCAGGCAGTCGATATCGAAGGTCAGATAGTACGGAATGTCGGTGCGCAGATCGGCAAACACATCGGCCGGTCGCAGCCGTCGCAGCTCGCGAGCCGACACGTAGCTGATGCGGGGATCGCTGCGCAGCGACTGCTTGGCAGCGACGGTTTGA
>JAYRFD010000946.1:0-9178 GCA_041908565.1 Polyangia bacterium
AGCGTCAGTTCGTTTTTGGTCAAGACGGCCAGCGTACCGAGCGCGCCCCCCAAAGACAGCGATCCGACGTCGCCCATGAAGATCTGCGCCGGGTAGGTGTTGTACCAAAGGAACCCGACGCCGGCACCGACCATCGCGCCGCAGAAGATGGCAAGCTCGCCGGCGCCATAGATGTACGGGCTCTTCAGGTACTCGGCGCTGTTGAAGCCTTTGATGACGGTGCCGGCGCCGTCCGACAGGATCAGGAAGGTGCCGGTGGCGATGATGACCGGGCCGATGGCCAAGCCGTCCAGGCCGTCGGTCATGTTGACGCCGTGGCTGCTGCCGACGATGACCAACAGCGCGAAGATCACATACAGCTGCCCGATCATGACGAACGGGTACTTGTAGAAGTCGACCAGCGGCAGGGCCACGCGGAAGCGCAGGTCCATGTCGAACAGGTTGGAATAGAAGATGTACCCGACGACGGCGATGGTGACCAAGGTCTGCAAGATCAGCTTGGTGCGGCCGGGCAGGCCCTTTTTCGACACGCGCAGCTTGCGGTAGTCGTCCAGAAAGCCGATCAGGCCGTAGCTGGTCGTGATGGCCAGGACCACCCAGACAAAGCGATTGCTCAGGTCGCACCAAAGCAGCGTCGGGATGATCAGCGAAAACAAGATCAGCGTGCCGCCCATGGTCGGCGTGCCGGCCTTCTTCTTGTGCGTCTCGGGACCGTCGTTGCGGATGGTTTCACCGATCTGCATGCGGCGCAGGCGGTCGATGAACCACGGGCCCAGAACCAGGCTCAGGATCAGCGCGGTAAGGATGGCCAAGATGGTGCGCGTCGACACATAGCGCACCAAGTTCAGCCAGCGCAGGGCGTGATGGACATGCAGAGGGTACAGGAGGTGGTAGAGCATGGTCTTAGTGCGCCGCTCCGTCGCCGGGCTTGGCGCCGGGGGCGGTTCCAGTCGATGAGGGTGGGGCCAGCAGGGCGCGCAGGTGATCGAGCACCTGTTCCAAGGCCATGCCGCGCGAGCCTTTGATCAAGATCCAGTCGCCGGGTCGGCTGTGCTGGGCGGCCAGCCCGGCCGCTTGCTGCGGGGAATCGGCCTGCGTCGCGGCCAGGCCGCTTCGCTGGGCCGCTTGGCAAGTGTGCTGGGCCCGCGGACCGATGGTGATCAGCTGGAAAAGGCCGCAGCGGGCAGCGACCTCGCCAAGCTCGGCATGAAGCTGATTTTCCGTTGGGCCAAGCTCCAACATGTCACCCAGCACGGCGATTGCGCGGCCCCCGCCACGCAGCGCCACCAGCGTGTGCAAGGCCGCCGCCGTCGAGGCTGGATTGGCGTTGTAGCAGTCGTCGAGCACATGGCGTCCTGCTACCTCGATCACCTGTCCGCGGTGCTTGGCTTGCACGACGCGGCCCAGGCCATGGGCGATGATCACCGGCGGGACATCCAGGGCCAGGGCGGCCGCCGCGGCCAGCGCGGCGTTGTCGGCCTGGTGCGATCCCAGAAGCGGAAGCTGCGCCACCACGCGGCTGGGGCCAGGGCTGGCGGTTCCGTCGGCAGACGGGGACGTGCAGCGCAACTCGACCTCGATGCCATCGGGGCGCTGGGCCAAAAGCTTGTAGCGAACGGCGGGCGCGGGGTCGCTGCCTTGGGACGGGGGCGTTTCGCCTTCATCCCGCAAGGTCACGGCGGCGCGCAGGCGTCCACCCCGGCCTGCGATGGCACCTGCGAACACGGCCTGGCGCTGCACGCGGCTGTGATCCGCATTGCCGCAGAAGACCGCGGTCGCACCGTCGGGAAGGCCGACGAATAGTTCGCCCTTGGCGGCCGCTACCTGGTCCAGCGTGCCCAGCGTTTCCAGGTGGGCGGGGCCGACGTTGGTGATGATGCCGACATCGGGGCGAGCCAGCGAGACCAGGTATGCGATCTCGCCGCGCGCTGACATGCCCATCTCGATCACGGCGAAGCGCTGCCCCGGTCGCAGCCGCAGAAGCGAAAGCGGCACGCCGAAGTGGTTGTTCAGGTTGCCTTCGGTCTTCAGCACCTCGGCCGGGTCGCTGGCGAAGGTGCTCAGGATGGCGGCGACCAGCTCTTTGGTCGATGTCTTGCCCGAAGATCCCGTGACCCCGACCACGCGCAGCTTGCCGGCGATCTCGGGCGCTTCGCGATGGGCTCGCGCGATCTGGCCCAGCGCGACGTGGGTGTCGGCGACTTCGATGACGGCGCAGGCCTGCGAATCGGGCAAGCGAGGAGCCTTGCCGCGATCGACCAGCACACCGGCTGCGCCCGCTGAAACGGCCTGCGCGCAGAACTGGTGACCGTCTTGCTTGGCGCCCCGCACGGCGACGAATAGCGCGCCGGGCAGGACCTGCCGGCTATCGATGGTGACGGCGGTGAAGCGATAGGCGCCGCCGCGCAAGAGCTTGCCGCCGGTGGCCTGCAGCACGCGCTCAAGCGGTAGCTCGATGTGGCTGGCCACGCCGCTAGAACCAGAAGAGGATGCGGTCCCGGTGACGATGGACGGGCTGCTGCCCGTGCCACTGCGCGGCGTGGGCTGGGCCGAAAGCACGCGCGTGGCCTCTTCGCGATCGTCGAAGTGCTGCTTCTGCGTGCCGATGATCTGGTAGTCCTCGTGCCCTTTGCCGGCGATCAGCACAACGTCGTCGGGGCGGGCGGCCAGCAGCGCGGCTGCGATGGCCTGGCGGCGGTCAGTCTCGACGAAATAGCCGCTGCGAGCGGTGGCCAGGGCATGGCGTTCCAGACGCTCGGTCGACGGGCTGCCCGGCTGACCTTCGGATCCATCCGCGGGCGAGACCACACCCGCGACGATCATCGCGACGATGGCCTTGGGATCTTCGGTGCGCGGGTTGTCCGAGGTGACGACGACCACATCGGCCAAGCGGGCTGCAATTCGACCCATCAGCGGGCGCTTGCTGGTGTCGCGATCGCCACCGCAGCCAAACACCACAAACAGACGTCCGCGCCGCGTGTCACCGCCGCCTAGCTTGCGCAGCGCCAGAAGCACGCGCTCCAGCGCATCGGGCGTGTGCGCATAGTCGACAAAGACCGACGGCCCGGGCGAGGCCATCGCACCTGGCGCTTTGGGCAAGGCCAGCCTTTCGAGCCGACCGGGCACGCCCTCGACGCGAGCCAGGCCGCGCGCAATCGTGTCGCGTTCCAGGCCCAGCGCCACGCCGATGCCCACCGCCAGAGCCAGGTTGGCCAGGTTGAAGCGCCCGGTCAGACGCGAAGCGATGACCAGATCGCCAAGCGGCGTCCGAAACGTCGCCTGCGTTCCGTCCAGACCTTGTCGTTCGTGCAAAAGGGCAATGTCAGCGGGGCCGGAAAGCGACACGCGCAGACAGGCTCCGGCGGGCAGGCTGTCGGCGATGCGCTGACCCGCCTCATCGTCGATCAGCACGACGGCGCGACCGCCTTGGTCCGGCGGCAGCAGGTGTTCGTGGAACAGCCGCAGCTTGGCCTGGAAGTACGCTTCCATGTCGCCGTGGAAGTCCAGGTGGTCCTGCGTCAAGTTGGTGAACGCCGCGACGCGGCAGCGCACGCCGGCCAGACGATGCAGCGACAGCGCATGCGACGACGCCTCCATCGCGACGTAGCGAGCACCCAGCGACCGCATGTCGGCCAAGGTCTGCTGCAGAAGCAGCGCCGTCGGTGTGGTCAGCGGTGCCGACCAGCGCTGGCTGCCCAGGCGATAGGCGATGGTGCCGATGACGCCGCAGGGCTGCCCCGCTGCATCCAGCAGTGCTTCCACCAAGTGCGTCGTCGTGGTCTTGCCGTTGGTGCCGGTGACCGCAACAAGCTGCAAGGAATCGGCGGGGCGGTCATAGCGATTGGCCGCGAGGATCGACAGCGCTTCGGCGCTGCTTTTCACCACCACTTGCGGGATAGAAACCGCGCAGCGTCGTTCGACCACGGCGACGGCGGCACCGCGTTCCGCGGCCGTGGCCACAAAGGCGTGTCCATCCACCGTCTGTCCGGTCACCGCCACAAACAGGTCGCCCGGCCCCACCAAGCGCGAGTCTTCCCGCAGCTCGGCAACTGGCGTCTGACCCAGCGATGCAGGCTCTGCCGACGGAGCGCGCGCCGAATCGCCCGGCCCCATCGAGTGGGCCGCGCTGCCTTCGACGATCTCGACGACGGCAACACCGCGCAACAGATCGGCCAGGGTCTTGTGGCCAGCGGGGTTTGGGCCTGTGTTCATCGCGCTGCTCGCATCAATCGCATCAACCGTTGATTAAGGGGCGGGCGCCAGCCGAAGCTGGCACACCGGGCTGTAGCGGGGGCTGTGCGGGGCGGGCTCTTGCCCGACGACCAAGCCGCTGCCGCTGATCTCAAGACGAAGCCCGGCCTGGCGGGCGACTTCCAAGGCGCGCCCCACACCCATGCCGCTGAAGTCGGGTACGGTGGCGGCGCTGGCCGGCTGGCTGCGTTCGCTGTCTCGACGGACCGGGGCCGGGCGTGGTGGGGCCGGCGGATCAGCGGGGACTTCGTGGCTGACACGCGGCGGCACGCCCAGATAGGGCAGGGCCGCGGCCATGACCTTGACGAAGATCGGGCCCGCCACTTCGGCGCCGTAGTGGCCTTCTTGTGGTTCATCGTTGACGACAAACAGCAGAAGCCGCGGGCTGTCCGCCGGGGCATAGCCCATAAACGACGAAGCCCAATAGTCTGGCGAGTAGCGACGCGTCGCCGGATCGACCTTCTGCGCGGTGCCGGTCTTGCCCGCCACCGGATAGCCCGGGATGTCCAGCTTTTCGCCTGTGCCCTTTTTGCCCATCGCGGCGCGCAGCATGCGCCCCACTTGTTCGGCGGTGCCGCTGGACATCACACGTCGACCGCTAGCCGGAGCATCCAGCAGCGTCTGTCCCGTCGGTGAAACGATGCGGCGGACGATGTGCGGGCGGTACAGAGTGCCGCCGTTGGCGATGGCAGACAGCGCCGAAGCCAGCTGCAGCGGTGTCGCGGTCATGCCTTGGCCGAAGCTGATGTTAGCAAAGGCGATCTCGCCCCAGTCGGCCACCGGGCGCACTTGCCCGGCTCGCTCGCCTGGCAGGTCGACGCCGGTCGGCGCGAAGAAGCCCATCTGTCGCAGGAACAGGTACAGCTTGTCCTTGCCCAGTCGGCGCGCGATCTTGGCCGTGCAGATGTTCGAGCTGCGCGCCAGCACCTGCGTGGTGGTCAGCACGCCCTCGGGTTCGGCGTCGTGCAGGGTGACGCGACCGATGCGCCAGGCGCCGTTTTCGCAGTCCCACTCGTCACTGGGCGAGATCGCGCCGGCCTCCAAGGCCGCCGAGAGAGTGAAGGGCTTGATGGTCGACCCCGGCTCGAACGGGTCGGTGACGGCGCGGTTTCGCGCCCCGCGCTCGCGGGCGCCCGTCGGGTCGTTTGGGTTGACCGAGGGCACCGAGGCCATGGCGACGATCTCGCCATTTCTGGGATCCATGGCGACCGCCACGCCAGCCTTGGCGCGCACGCTGGTAACCCCTTCTTCCAGCGCTTGTTCCAGACGGTACTGGATGAACTTGTCGATGCTCAGGTAGACATCGTTGCCGTGGTCGCGCGTCACTTCCCCGACGCCGGCCACCAGCACATTGCGACCGCGAGCGTCCTTCAGGCCGACGATGCTGGACTTGCTGCCGCGCAGGAAGCGGTCATAGGCCAGCTCGACCCCTTCCAGACCCGACGCATCCAGACCGGCCCAGCCCAGCACGGTGCCGGCCAGGCCGCGGTTTGGGTAATAGCGCTTGGGCTCTTGCGCCAGCGCGACGCCGGAAAGACCCAGCTCGCGCACACGGCGCGCTTCGTCGGGCAGCACGCGGCGCTTGATCCACACGAAGTGCCGTTCAGAAAACAGCTTCCGTTCCAGATCGCTCGCATCCAGCTTCAGGATGTCGGCCAGCTTTTCCGCCAGGTCCTGCCGGTCGTCTTCGGCCACGGCGGCGCGTAGCTGCAGCGGGTGCGCGTACACCGAATCGACATCGGCCGATGCTGCCAGCTCTGTCCCGATGCGGTCGAAGATGCGGCCGCGATGCGGAGTCAGCTCGACTTCTTTTAGGTACTGCTCTTCCGCCAGCGCGCGGTACAGGTCGCGCTGCGACACCTGCATGATGTAGGCGCGCAGGGCCAGACCCGACAGCCCAAGCGCCAGCAGCAGCGACACGATGACCAGGCGCAGCGGACGAACCTTGGGCGGCTCGCTGGCGGCGGGCTTGGGACCGGGCTCGACCCCGCTTGCGGCTGCCCCGCGGGCTGGACGTCCCGAGACCGGCTTTAACGTCGGTGGCGGTGGAACCAGCTGGGTCATGGCGAGCCTCCCTGTGCGGGGGCCGGACCGCCTGGCGCGGCGGAAAGGCGCGTCCGACTGCTTGCCCCCGCGCCGCCCGCCGATCGTCGCCCGCTGCCAAGGACGCGAATCGACGAGGGATCCGGTGGTGCCATGTGCAGCTGTTCGCGGGCCACCCGCTCGATGGCGGCGGGGTCCTTTTGCGTCGCTAGCTCCAGGCGCAGGCGCTGTTCGTGTTCACGCAGGGCGCGGTGCAGCTTGCTCTGTTCTGACAGCGCGTAGCCGATGCGAATGACCTCAAGCCGCGTCCACACGTGCAAAAGCGCCGCCCCCACCAGCACGGCCGCGCTGATCGACACCAAGATGCCGTAGGTCGGTGAACGCACTGCGTCGGTCCACGCCCACAGCCGCGACAGCTTGGGCAGCGTGTCGCGACTGGATCGCAGACCCGGGCTCTTGCTGCTCGACTTCATCGCCGCACCTCGTCGACACCGGTGCCTTCGCTGTCGTCGTCGCTGTCGTCGGCCGATCCGTCGCCATGGCTGGCCGGCCCGCCATCAGATAGCTGGGCCGCCCGCAGCTGCGCCGATCGGGCCCGTGGGTTTTGCGCCAGCTCGGCATCGCTGGGCATCCCGGCTCGACGGGTCAGGACCTGCCACGGCGGCCGTCGGAACAGCTGCTTGGTCAGGCGATCTTCCAGCGAGTGAAACGTCAGCACGACCAGCCGCCCACCGGGCGAAAGCAGCGTCGGGGCGATCCCGACCAGGCTGTGCAGCTGACGAAGCTCGTCATTGACCGCGATGCGCAGCGCTTGAAAGGTGCGCGTCGCTGGGTGCTTGTGGCGATCCCGGCTGGGCACGCTGTGGCGCCGGACCACCTCGGCCATGGCCAGGGTGTCGGTCAGCTCTCCGTCGGCATACGCCTGCTTCAGTCCGGCGGCGATGCGGCGGCTGTGGCGTTCTTCGCCGTAGTGAAACAGCAGGTCGGCCAGCTGGCGATCGTCCAGGCGAGCGATCAGCTCTAGCGCGGTCTCGCCATCGCTGCCGTCCATGCGCATGTCGATCGGGCCGCGCCGCTGAAACGAAAAGCCGCGCTCGGCCTGATCCAGCTGCATCGACGACACCCCCAGATCGGCCAGGATGCCGTCGACAGGTGGCGCCCCCGCCGTCTGAAGCACGCGGGCCAGGTCACCGAAGCGGCCATGCACCGGCACGAAGCGGTCCCCGAAGCGACGCAGGCGCTCGCTGGCCAGGGCCAGGGCTTGGCGGTCGCGGTCGACGCCGAAGACGCGCCCATCGGGGCCGCTGTGCAAAAGGATCTGCTCGCTGTGTCCACCGGCCCCCAGCGTCGCATCGCAGTACACGCCCCCGGCCTGCGGAGCCAGCAGGCTAAGCACCTCATCCACCATCACGGATCGGTGCGGGAAGGCCTCTGGAATGGGGCTGTCGGACAGGGCAAACATGGCGTGACACTACGGCCCGCCATCTACTCACCGTCGACGGTGAGTGTCAAGTTTTCACCAGCTGCGAAGGGGGGCGATTTGTGGGGTCAGGCCGCAGGCGGCCTGCGAGCCGGGGCGGGACTGGACCGGGCGGATCCGGGACTAGACCGGGCTGGGGGCGGGCAGGGGGGCGGGGCTGACCGGCGGGGGCAGCGGGGCCGCCGGGTCGTCCGGAGCCGGCGCGGGCGCGGGCTCGTCCGGGCGGCGCGGCTGGGCCAGCTTGTCGCGGTACTGATCGACGGCGGCGAAGCTGCGCAGGATCTCGTCGCGCGTGCGATCGGGGGTGCTGGGGTTTAGATAGGTCGCCACCAGCTGGATCAAGTGCGTCGAGGCCGCGTCCATCAGCCGCAGCCGCAGGATGCGCAGGTCGGCCTTGCTGCGCAGCGGGCGTCGCCGCGTCGCCCCGACCATCTCGCCATAGGCGTCGTGCGTGCGCAGCAGTTCGTCGACGAAGTCGCCGCCGACCAGGCCGGCTAGCTCGGTCTTTAGGCGCCCGCGATCGGCCAAAAGCGTCTGGATGCGCGCATCCGATTCGACCCACTGCGCCCCGTATTCCAGCTGGGTGAAGCGCAGCCCGTCGGGGAACAGCGTCGACTGCAGGCTGGCAGCGCGCTCGGCCTGCGGGTAGCGATCGCCGGGCAGAAGGGCATAGGCGTCCAGCCGGCGATAGACGGCGCCCCAGGCCGTATCGGCCAGCGCATCGACCGGGCGCGTGTCCTGTGGGTCATCGCTGGTCAGAAGCAGGCGGTACTCTTCGGCGCACAGCGAGGTCTGCTGTCCAAGCTCGCCCTGGCTGGTGCGCACCGCGGGGCTGGGGCTGCTCGGCGACTCGGTCAGAAGCTGCCGGCACAGCGCGATCAGCGAAGGCATGTCCAGGTTCGGCACGCGCGTATACGCCGGGACATCCAGCGTGGCGGCAGACGCCGGGAACATGGCTGCGGTCGAAGACGTGGCCAGTGACGTGGCCGTGGAACGGGAACGAGAACGGGGCGGAACCGAAACAGAAGGCATGGTCTGATCTCCAGAAATGCGCAAGACGCGCACATCCAAAAGTCTGACCGCCCGATCTCAATCGGCAACCCGACCGCAAAGATTTGTCCTACATGTAAGGTGGCCTGGCTCCATTTCAGGTCCCCATTCACCCCGCCCAGGGTCCTGACCCTTTGGAACATCGGCGCGCGCTGCCAGCAGAGGGTCCAGACCCTTCGCAGGGTCGGCGCGAGCATAGGGGGCAAGGGTCCAGACCCTCTTGGGGGATCGGCGCGCCCTTATACGACAAGGGTCAAGACCCTTAGAGATGTCGGCGCGAGCATAGGGGGCAAGGGTCCAGACCCTCTTGGGGGATCGGCGCGCCCTTATACGACAAGGGTCAAGACCCTTAGA
>JAYRFD010000947.1:0-2344 GCA_041908565.1 Polyangia bacterium
CACAATCCCCGTAGTCCGGACCTGCACGACGCTTGGTTGGACCACAATCCCCGTAGTCCGGACCTGCACGACGCTTGGTTGGACCACAATCCCCGTAGTCCGGACCGACACGACGCTTCGCGCAGGTCCCAACCCCGTAGTTCGGACCGACACGACGCTTGCCGCAGGTCCCACCCCCGTAGTTCGGACCGACACGACGCCTCGCGCGGCCCGGGACTACGCGGTGGCAGCGCAGACGACGCTTCGCGCCGTACTTGCAGTGGCGGCCCCCCGCCGTGGGATGCGGCGAACGCCCGGGAAGCGACCGCTGCACCAAGTGCCCCCGTGCGGTCTTCGCGTCGCGCCGGTGTACCGAAAATCGCCAAACTTGGATACAAGAGCCGCATGCAAATGTACCGCTCCCCGCTGCCATCGGTCTTGCGTGAACCGGCGCCGCGCGCCAGCCGTCCCGGCTCGCGGGCCCTCGTCATCGACACGGCGGGCAGCCGGGTCGGGCGGTTGGGACCGGCCACCGCGCAGGTCGCCGGCCGACCGCGCGGCACCGGCGCGAACATCGACGCGACTGCGGTGCCGGCCGAGCCGGCTGGCCCCCGCACATGGTGAGCCCTGCGATGCGCATCCTTCTTCTGACCCCGCCGATGACGCAGCTAAACACGCCGTACCCCGCGACGGCGTACCTGACGGGCTGCCTGCGCCGCCAGGCCCCCGCGCTGAACGTCGCGCAGGGCGACTTTTCGCTGGAGCTTTTCCTGCGGCTGTTTTCCCGCCGCGGCCTGCAGACCGTCCTCGACGAGCTGCGTGCGCGGGCGCGCAAGCTTCGGTCCCGCGCCGCTCGCGATGCCATGCCGGCGTCGATCGCGCACTTCCTTGCACACGGCGATCTGTACGTGGCGCGGGTCGAGCCGGTGCTGCGCTTCCTTCAGGGCAACGACCCCAGCCTGGCCCTGCGCATCGTCGGGCGGGGCTTTCTGCCCGAGGGACCGCGCTTTGCGTCCTTGCTGACGCCAGGTTCATCCGAACCAGAAGAAGAAGAAGAAGAAGACGACGACGACGACGACGCGCTGCACTGGGCCTTTGGCGAGCTGGGCACAACCGACCGCGCGCGCCACCTGGCCAGCCTGTTTGTCGACGATCTGGCCGACGTGATCCGCGATGGCATCGACCCGCGCTTCGAGCTTTCACGGTACGGCGAAAAGCTCGCGGCCAGCGCCCCGACGTTCTGCGCCCTTTCGGACGCGCTGGATGACGAACCGACGCTGGTGGACACGCTGCTGGATGACCTGACGCGGGACTTTCTGCGCACGCACGAGCCCGATGTGGTCGGCATCACCGTGCCCTTCCCCGGCAATGTCTATGGCGCGCTGCGCATCGGCCGCATCGTCAAGGCGGAGCGGCCCGCGACCCGCGTCGTTCTGGGCGGCGGCTATGTGAACACCGAGCTACGTCAGCTGACCGATCCGCGCGTCTTCGACTTCTGCGACTACATCACCCTGGACGATGGAGAGCGTCCGCTGCTGGCGCTGCTTGAGCACCTGCGCGCTTCGGTGCGCGATCCGGCGCCCGATTCGGTGCGCGCTTCGGTGCGCGGTGCAGTGAGCAGTCCGCCGCCCGATTCGCAGCCGCCGCTGTTTCGCACCTACGTTCGAGAGCGCGGGCGCGTCGTCTTCAAGTCGGCGCCCGAGCTGTCTGATCTGCATCACCGCGACACCGGCACGCCGACCTACGAGGGCCTGCCGCTTCGCCAGTATGTCTCGCTGTTTGAGATGCTCAATCCGATGCACCGGCTGTGGGCCGACGGACGCTGGAACAAGCTGACGGTCGCCAAGGGCTGTTACTGGAAGAAGTGCACGTTCTGCGATCTGTCGCTGGACTACATCGCGCGCTACGAAACGGCGTCGGCCGATGTGCTGGTCGATCGCATCGAAGCGCTGGTAAAAGAGACCGGCCAGACGGGCTTTCACTTCGTCGATGAAGCGGCGCCGCCCGCCGCCCTGCGCGCGCTGGCCCAGCGGCTGATCGATCGCCAGGTTGCGATCACGTGGTGGGGCAACATCCGCTTCGAAAAAAGCTTCACGCCGGATCTGATCGACCTGCTGGCCCGGTCGGGCTGTGTGGCGGTCAGCGGCGGGCTGGAAGTGGCGTCCGACCGCTTGCTTTTGCGGATGCAAAAAGGCGTCACGGTGGCGCAGGTGGCGCGCGTGGCGCGGGCCTTTTCCGACGCGGGCATCCTGGTCCACGCCTACCTGATGTACGGCTTCCCGACCGAGACAGAACAAGAGACGGTCGATTCGCTAGAGCGCGTGCGTCAGCTGTTTGCCGAGGGCTGCATCCAGTCGGGCTTCTG
>JAYRFD010000948.1:0-2641 GCA_041908565.1 Polyangia bacterium
GATCGCCGACCTGGGATTTTCCGAACACTCGGTGATGCTGACCGCCACCCATACGCACTCGGGCCCGTCGGGATTTTCTTCGTACCTGTTCTATGCCATGGCGGGACCGGGATATTCGCGCAGCGTGCACGACACCATCGTCGACGGCATTGTCGCGGCGATTCGTCAGGCGGTGGAGCGGCGGACCCCGGCGCTTCTGCGCGTGGGCAGTGGTCAAGTGCCGCTGGATGAAGACCTGGCCTTCAATCGCGCCGTGCGTTCCTACAACCGCAATCCCGATGTGGCGCCGCTTGATCGCAGCCAGCGCGCTGCCGCCGTCGATCGCACCATGACCGTCCTGCGCGTCGATGCGGTCGACGGTCGTCCGCTGGGCTTGCTGTCGTGGTTTGGCGTTCACTGCACCACCGTGCATCGCGATCACAAGGTGATCCATCCCGATCACAAAGGCGCGGCCGCCGTCTATTTGGAAGAACAGAACGCAAAGGACAATCCGGACTATGTCGCGATCTTCGCGCAGACGGCGCCCGGCGATGTCAGCCCCAACAACCGCTGGGACGGGCAGCGAGGCTTCACCGTCGGCCCGCTGGAAGACGACCTGGCCAGCGCGGCGCTTTTGGGCCGCAAGCAAGCCGAACAGGCCCGCGCGATTGCCAATGAAGCGCTGCAGCGGTCGGCCTTGGGTATGGAAGGCGACGGTCAGGATGCGGGTGCGTTGCCCTTTTCCTGCGCGCTGCGCTATGTCGACTTCTTCTGTGCTCCGGCCGATCCGCAGTTTGTCGGCGGACGCAGCGGTCTGCGCAGTGCGCCGCCGATGCTGGGCTGGGCCTATACGGCCGGCACGCGCGAAGGCCCTGGCCCCTTTCAGCCGGTACACCGTCTGACATCCAGTCTGGTCCGCCTGCTGCATCCACTTTCCCGAAGCGTCCTTCAGCGCAGCATGCAAAGCAGTTCCATCGAACAGAAAAAGGAGCCTGCTTCGGATTCTAAAACAGACTCCTTTTTTGCTGCGCAGATCGACCGGGAAGCGCTGGCTCTGCAAGGTCCCAAGTTCCCATTTATCCAGCTGCATCGCGGTCGCAGAAACCGCCTGTGCGGCGTGATCCCGGCGACCAGTCCCGTCCTGGGCTTGGTGCGCAATCCCTTTGTCGACTACCTGCGTCGGGCGGTGCAGGACTCTGCCGCGGCCAGCCAGCCCTGGGTGCCGCGCTTTCTGCCCGTGCAGATCGCGCACATCGGTCCCCTGGTGGTGGCCGCCTTGCCGATGGAGCCCACCGTGCAAAGCGGTCGTCGCCTGGCACAAGCCGTCGCGGCTGAGCTAGGTCCCTCGGCCCGCCACGTGGTGGTCAACGGCTATGCCAACGCCTATGCCGCGTACCTGACCACGCCGGAAGAGTACGCCGCGCAGCGCTACGAGGGCTCTGCCACGCTGTTCGGTCAGTGGTCGTTGCCGGCGTTTTGTACGGCTTTCGCGTCGCTGGCGCGAACGATGCGGGACAGCTACCAGCCGGGCAAGACTCCGATCTTGTCTGGAGATCTGGGGCCCCGTCCCATTCCGATTTCCTTGGAAGATGCGCTGCCCGCCCGCCTGGCCGCGCCGAGCGAAGACACGGTCATCCCGGTCGCGGTCGCGCGCAAAATATCAAAATGAAATGAATACTGAAGATTTCAGATACCTGGACCGTGGCGTCCGCAGCACTGGCTGCAGACACAGGAAGAAGAGGCTGATCGGCCTGCCCCGGGGTGTGATGGCCGACCGACAAAGGAGTTATCGGCCCGTCGCGGACAGGCATGCGTAAGCCGCGCTTATACCAGCCATAAGTCCGTTTTATGCCCGAAGGCCCCACACAGCGCGGGGCGACCAAGCCGCTGCACTAGAAGTCGGCGCGCAGTCCCAAGTTGGGGAAGATCGGCAGGCCGGAAAGGCGGCCTTCTTGGTACAGCTGACGACCGCCGTAGACCAGGTTTTCGGCGTTGCGGCGGTTGTAGACATTCAGCACTTCCAGATACAGCCCGATGCGGAAGCGCTTCAGCGTGAAGGTCTTGTCGACGCGCAGATCCAGCTGATGAAAGTCCGGCAGGCGATAGGCCAGCGGTTCACCCGGGATGGCGGAGTAGTTCTGGTAGTACAGATCGCGCAGCCCACCGATCACCTGCGTCGTGGGATTGCCCGATCCAAAGCGGAAGCGCAGGCTGGCGGAAAGTCCCCACGGCAGATCGTAGCTGGCCACCAGCGTCAGGATGTGCGTCTGGTCAAAGCGAAACAGTCGCCAGGGATCCTCGGGGTGATCGCGTCGCTCGCTGCGCGACAGCGTGTACGCCACCCAGCCGGTCAGGCCGCGCCACAGCGGCTGTCGCAACAGAAGCTGCGCGCCGTAGGCTCGACCCAGGCCGTCGTTGCTGTACAGCGTGCGCGGGTCGGTCACCACCAAGTTGCGCAGATCTTTGTAGAAGCCTTGGGCTTCGATGCGCAGGCCGCGCGGCAGCACCAGCTCTGTCCCCAGGATGTACGTCGTGCTGACCTGCCAGGCCAGGCCGGGATTGCCAAAGCGCGGCGATAGCTCGGCCCCTTGCGGAGCCTGGTGATACAGACCCAGGCCCGCCGTCAGCCACAGGCGATCGGGCAGCAGCGCGGCGCGCAGCA
>JAYRFD010000949.1:0-6487 GCA_041908565.1 Polyangia bacterium
CTTGGCCAGCGACGGCGTTCGATACAGCGTCAGTCGTGCCAAGGGCCGCGAAAGCGAAGATAGCTGTCCCCGCGACTGCGCGTCGCCGCAGGACTTCTAGTCGCGCTCGCAGATCGGGGACGCTGGCAGTCCGTCGTGTCCGGTATCTGATCAGATTGTTGGATGCGGGCGCTTGGCTCGCCGATACTGCGCCTCATGCCGCGGCAGCCCATGTCCCATCCGTTTGCGCAGCAGCAGCAGCGCATCTTCTTCTTTGTGTTGTTGGCGCTGTGCTGTGTGGTCATGGCTCCGCTTTGGCGACCGATCGGGGCGGGGCTGATCCTGGGCTACTTCAGCGAGGGCGTGGTCGAGCGCATCGCCGTCCGTCTGAAGCTGGCCCAGCGGGGGCGGATGATCGCGGCGGCGCTTCTGATCGCAGTGGTGCTGTTGGTGCTGCTGATTCCCATTGGCTTCGCCCTGTATCGTGCCGTGCATGAGCTTCTGCAGTCTCTGAGCAGCGACCTGTTTGCCGCCAGCCAAGGGCGCGATGGTTCCTTTGCTGAAATGGCCGGCTCGGTCAACCGCTGGCTGGGCGAGCGCTTGGCAGCCTGGGGCTTGCCGCTTTCCGCCCAGACGGTGACGGCGATTGGTCAGCGCTTGCGCGCGTCCAGCATTCCGCTGGTGCAGTCGCTCTTGCAGGGCTTGCAGAGCATGGCGGCCGCGACGCCGCGCGCCGCGCTGTACGCGCTGGTTACGGTCGTTACGTGGTGGCTGTCGGCTCTGGATGGGGCCCGCCTGCGTTCGGCGGCGCTGCCCTGGCTTATGCCGTGGGAAACGCCGCGTGTCGTGCTGGGGCACGCGGCCCACGCCGTGCTGCGTGGGCTGATCGTGGCCAACCTGGCCGTCGCGGCCGTGCAAGCGGCGCTGTGTACGCTGGGCCTGCTGCTAACCGGGATCCCGCGGGCCGTTTCGCTGGGGGTCATGTGCTTCTTTCTGGCCTTCGTTCCGGTGGTCGGCACGGGCCTGGTCACAGTCGGTGCGGCGCTGTACCTGCTGTCGCACGGGCGGATTGGTGCGGGGCTTGGGATGCTCGCCTTGGCAGTGGTCGCTGGCACCATCGACAACCTGCTGCGTCCGTTCTTCCTGCGGGGTCAGGTCGAG
Source organism: Polyangia bacterium (assembly GCA_041908565.1). Taxonomy (GTDB): domain Bacteria; phylum Myxococcota_A; class Polyangia; order Palsa-1104; family JAEUJZ01; genus JAEUJZ01. The sequence continues at coordinate 1,141 of JAYRFD010000949.1, forward strand.
CTACCCATTGCGTGGATCTTTCTGTCGATCATGGGTGGTCTGTTTGGCCTGGGTCTGGCTGGCGTCATCGTCGGTCCGATCGTGGCCTATGCCTGCCGCGAGGCCTTCCTGCTGCTAACCGCCGATCCTGCCGTCGAGCCGTTGGCTGCAAGCGACCCACCGATCCCCACCGATCCTCAGCGCGAAACCCCGGATGCCACGTCATAGGTTGGGCTCTGCGGGGCTGTGCGCCTCGGGCTCGGCAACCCGGACACGGGGCGAGGTTGATACAATCCAGGGGCGATGATGCAACCGGCAGACCCGGCCCGCGCTCGGCCCCGGCAAGCGCAGAGGTGGCGACAGTGGTGGGGGCAGACGTGGGGGCAGAGCCTGACCGGTCTGTGCTGCCTGCTTTCGCTGGCGCTGCTGCTTACGGGTGGTCTGCCGACGGCGCAGGCCGCGCCAGATGGATCCTCGTCGTCCCAGAACAATGCGGACTTTGCGCCCAACTCTGCGCGATGGCTGCCGGGCAAGGACTTCCAAGGGGCGTGGCAGTACCGCTGGGGCGATTCACCGCGCGACCCGCAGGGCCGCTTCATCTGGTCGCTACCAGGAAGTGACGAGGGCTGGCTACCAACGGCGCAGCCGGGCAATCCGCCCGGTCGACAGGGTCAGCAGTTCTTGTGGCTGCGGGTCCTGGTTCAGACGTCGACCGCACTCGAATCGATCCTGATGCTTGAGATCGTCGATCAGCTCTGCGAGGTGTTCCTGGACGGACAGCTGATCTATCGCTTCGGTCAGCTGGATGGTTCGGGGCACTGGGCGCGGCGCTTTTTGGGCTACCCCGTTCACTATCTGCCGCTGGCGCCGCTGGGAAGTGCGCAGGCGGGGCGGCCGGGCATCCTTTCGCTTCGTATCTATTCAGAGCACATCAACATCGGGGTCTTCGGTCAGCAGCGGATCGGATCGCGTCTGCGCTTGGTCAGCGATCTGTTTCGTCGCGATCTAAGCCTTCTGGTCAGCGGCATCCTGCTGCTTGCGGTGGGGATTGCCAGCCTGGCTTTGTTCGCGTACCAGCGACGGGACTTCGCATACCTAAGCTATGGCTGTTTTGCGTTTTTCGTCGGCCTGTATGCCCTGTGCCGCATGAAGAGCGTTTTCTGGGTGGACGAGCGCCCGCTGCTGTCGTTCCACCTGGAGCTGATCGCGTTTTATTCCTGCATCCCGGCGCTGCTGTTCTTCCTGAATCACGTCGTCGGAGCCGGTCCGCTGCGCTTGATGCCGGTCTTGGCTTGGCTGACCGTCGCGTATGACGGGCTGGCCTTTATCGCCGTCGCGCTGGGCTGGGTGCCGGTGCTAAAGACCCTGTTGCCGTTTCAGCTGTTGATGCTGCTTGGCGTCCTGTACACGCTGGCGACGATCTCGGTGGCCTTGGTGCGCGGCAGTCGCGAGGCGCGGATCTTTGGTCTGGGCTTCCTGTTGGCGGCGCTGTTTAGCGCCTACGACACGCTGGCCGCGATCGGCTTTCTGCCGCGAGTGCGCACGTCGTTCGCACACTTTGGTCACAGCGCGTTTGTCTTGTCCCTGGGCATGATCCTGCTGCTTCGCTTTCAGCGGGTGTACAGCGAGCTATTGGCGACCAAGCGCGATCTGTCCGACAAGCTGGCGGCCCTGCAGGCGCGCACCACCGAGATCGAGCAGCTGAACGACGAGCTTCGCCATCAGATCGAAGCGCGCTCGCGGTCGATGGTTGATTCGCTGCTCGATCGCAGCTCGTCTTCGCAGGAAGCGGTGCCGATCCTCAGCATCGACAGCGTGCTGAACCAGCGCTATCGCGTCCGCAAGATCCTGGGCCAAGGTGCGATGGGCGTCGTCTATGAAGTCCTGCGGCTAAGCGACAATCGTCGCCTGGCCGCCAAGGTGCTGTCGGGATCGACGGGGCGTCAGTCCTTGGCGCGCTTTGCCCGTGAAGCGCAGCTTTTGGCTCGACTGAACCATCCCCACTTGGTGCGTATCGTCGATGTCGATCTGATCGACAACCGCATGGCCTACTTGGTCATGGATCTGGTCGAAGGCGGCACGCTGGCGCAGCGCCACGCCCGCTTCGGTCAGCTGTCGTTTGCTCTGCCGGTCATCCGCCAGATCGCATCCGCCTTGTCGCAGGTCCACGCCGCCGGCATCGTCCATCGCGACTTGAAACCGGCGAACATCCTTCTGATGCCAGGCAGCGAGATCGACGTGAAGCTGGCGGACTTTGGCGTGTCTGCGCTGTTGCCAGGCGATGCCGATCGCGAAAAGCAGGGGACGACCAGCGCCACGCCGGACATGGATCTGGCGCTTTACAACGTGACCCTGGATGACCCTGGCCAGCGGCCCTCTGCTGCAGCACAGGCTGCGGCGAACGAGCCCGCCTTGCCGGTGGTGCCCGTCGGCACCCTGGTTGAGACGCTGGACGGTCGAGCGCACCCTTCGTCGTCAGGAGGGCTGACTCAGACAGGAGTCATCATTGGGACTCCGCTTTACATGGCGCCAGAGCTGGTGCGCGGCGCCAAGCTGGCCCGTCCGGCATCCGACATGTTCAGCTTGGGCGTCGTCGCGTATGAGCTTTTGACCGGCGATCTGCCGTCGCAGGTGCCGCCGATTGCGCTGAACTTAAAGAGCGGACAGCGCTGGTACACGGCGCTTTCGATTCGCTGCCCCGATCTATCCGGGCCAATTGGCGATGCGATCGAGCGCTGCCTGGACCCCGCGCCAGAGCGCCGACCGACGGCCCAGGCCTTGTTCGATCTGCTGAGCATCGATCCGTGATTCGGGATCAGTGATTCAGCTCGCGGATGGCGCTGTCGAGTCCGGCCAAGGTCAGCGGGAACATGCGCCCGCCGACCAGCTGATGCACCATGCGGACGGAGTCGTAGTGCTGCCACACCGACTCTTGCAAGGGGTTCAGCCAGACGGCGTGCGGGTACACCGACAGCACGCGCTGCAGCCAGACGGCGCCGGGCTCTTCGTTCCAGTGCTCGACGCTGCCGCCGCGCTGGATCAGCTCATAGGGACTCATCGCGGCATCGCCGACGAAGATCAGCTTGTAGTCGGCCGGATAGGTGCGCAGCACGTCCAGCGTCGACGTGCGGTCCTTGAAGCGGCGGCTGTTGTCGCGCCACAGCGCCTCATAGATGCAGTTATGGAAGTAGAACGACTCCAGGTGCTTGAACTCGGATCGGCAGGCGGAAAACAGCTCGGCGCAGGAGCGCACGTGGTCGTCCATGGACCCGCCGATATCGAGCAACAGCAGCACCTTCACCGCGTTGTGGCGTTCCGGAACCAGCTGCAGATCCAAGTATCCGGCGTTGCGCGCGGTCGCGGTGATCGTGCCGGGCAGATCCAGCTCGGTCGCGGCGCCTTGGCGAGCGAACTTGCGCAGGCGACGCAGGGCGACTTGGATGTTGCGCACGCCGACTTCCACATCGTCGTCTAGGTTGCGGAATTCCCGACGGTCCCAGACCTTGACGGCTTTGCGATGTCGACTGCCGTCTTGGCCGATGCGGATGCCTTCGGGGTTGTAACCATAGGCGCCAAATGGCGATGTGCCGGCCGTGCCGATGAAGCGATTGCCGCCTTGGTGGCGTTCCTTCTGTTCCTGCAATAGCTCGCGCAGGCGCTGCATCAGCGCATCGAAGCCGCCCAGCGCCTGCACGCGCGCCATCTCTTCGGGGCTTAGGAACTTTTCCGCCAGCTTGCGCAGCCACTCTTCGGGGATCTCGGCATAGGGATCGTCGACGGATTCCATGCCGCGGAAGGCCTGGCCAAAGCAGCGATCGAACTTGTCGATGTGCCTTTCGTCTTTCACCAAGCTGGCGCGCGACAGGAAGTAAAAGTTCTCGATCGACGGATCGCAGACGCGCTGCTTCAGCGCTTCCAGCAGCGTCAGGTATTCGGTCAGCGAAACGGGCAGGCCGGCCCGCCGCAGATCGAGGAAGAACGAGACGAACATCGCAAGCGGTTCCGACTAGCCTCGGCCGCGGTTGCGGCTTTGGGACAGGGCCATTTCAGTCAGCAGCACATCCTGTTCGCTTTTCAGCAGAGCGCCGTACAGGACCGGCATGCCGCGATCGCCACCTTTGCGCAGCGAATCGGACGGCACACCGTCGGCTTCCAGCAGACGAATCCAGTCCAGAAGCTCAGACGTCGACGGCCGCTTCTTGAGTCCCTGAACCTCGCGAAGCTCGTAGAACACGGTCAGCGCTTCCCGCAGAAGTTCAGCCCGCAGCGTCGGGTAGTGCACGGCGACGATGCGCGCCATGGTGGGAGCATCGGGAAAGCGGATGTAATGGAAGAAGCAGCGACGCAGAAACGCGTCGGGCAGCTCTTTTTCGTTGTTGCTGGTGATGACGACGATGGGGCGCTGGCGGGCTGCCACCGTCTGACGCGTCTCGTACACGAAGAACTCCATGCGATCGAGCTCGTGCAGCAGATCGTTTGGGAATTCGATGTCGGCCTTGTCGATCTCGTCGATCAGCAGCACGGGCCGCGCGTCGGCAACGAAGGCGTCCCACAGCTTGCCGCGCAGGATGTAGTTCTGGATGTCGTTCACGCGCGCGTCGCCAAGCTGCGAGTCGCGCAGGCGAGCCACCGCGTCGTATTCGTACAGCCCGTGCTGGGCCTTGGTCGTCGACTTGATGTGCCAGCGGATCAGCGGGCAGCCGAGTGCGCGCGCGATCTCTTCGGCCAAGATGGTCTTGCCGGTGCCGGGCTCACCTTTGACCAGCAAGGGTCGGCCCAGCGTGACCGAGGCATTGACCGCCACCATCAGATCGGGCGTCGCAACGTAGGAATCGGTTCCGGTGAACTTCATGCCGGCAGTGTACTCGCCAAGGGCTGCGGCATGGACAGAATCCGCGACGGAGGTCAGCCCGCAAAACAGTCACCCCGCAAAGGCGCGCTGCACCAGTCCTTTTGCCCGACTAGCGCGGCAGGCTGGAATGACTCGGATGACTCAGCTGACTCGGATGACTCGGATGACTCGGATGACTCAGCTGACTCAGATGACTCGGATGACTCGGATGACTCGGATGACTCGGATGAATCGGATCAATCAGATGACTTGAATGACTCGGCTGCTTTGATGGCGCCGATGACTTGGATGGATTTGTGCCGGCTAGCCGCCGCCACCGCAGCCGCCGCCACCACCTCCGCAGCCACCGCCACCGCCACCGCCACCGCAGCCGCCGCCGCCACCGCCGCAGCCGCCTCCGCCTCCTCCATCACCGCCGCCTCCGCTGTCGCCGCCACCGCCACTGTCGCTGCCGCCCCAGCTACTGCCGCCGCTGTCGCTGCCACCGCTGTCGCTGCCACCGCTGTCGCTGCCACC
>JAYRFD010000950.1:0-4678 GCA_041908565.1 Polyangia bacterium
GCAAAGCTCTACTATCTGGTCGAGCAGACTGCCGACCAAGGGACCGTGGTGGCGCCACTGTTCCCCGCCTCGTGGTTCGGCTTCGATGCAGCGGGCACGATCCAGACGCGCTACGGAGTTCCCATCCGCCACATCATCGAAGGCGGTGACGCCGCCGAGATGCGCGCCGAGCTCGAGGTTGTGCGCCGCGCGCTCGGGGAAATCGAAGCCTCGCCGAACCACTCCCGCGCCACGACTCCGCACGCCGAGGAAGTGCACGCCGCACTGGCCGAGCTTGAGGCTGCGCTCAAGAAGCTGGGAGGCTAGCCGTGGATCGAATCCCGCGCTTGCCCACCAGCGATGACTGGGAGAGCGCGCGACCGGTCTATGTCGTCTGGGAGCTAACGCTGGCGTGCGATCAGCGCTGCGGGCACTGTGGCTCGCGCGCTGGTCGCAGGCGTCCGGACGAGCTGTCGCTTGCGGAGTGCCGATCGGTGGTCGCGCAGCTTGCGGCGATGGGCACGCGGGAGATTACGCTCATCGGTGGTGAGGCCTATCTGCGGCCGGACTGGATCGAGATCCTCCGCAGCATCACCGAGCACGGCATGCTGTGCACGCTGCAGACCGGTGGACGCGGACTAACAGCGGAACGGCTCGACGCGGCGGTGGCGGCGGGACTCAGCTCGGTCGGGGTCTCGCTCGACGGGCCAGCGGCGATCCACGATGCGCTGCGCGGCGTCGCAGGCTCGCACGCTGCGGCGTTTTCGCTGCTGGATCTGTGTCGCGCGCGCGGGCTGCCAGTCACGGTCAACACCACGCTGACGCCGGCCGCGCTGCCGCACCTTGAAGCGCTGTTCGAACCCTTGGTCGATGCGGGCGTGGCGACGTGGCAGGTCGGCATCAACGTCGCGATGGGTCGCGCTGCCGACACCCCCGATCGCCTGCTGCAGCCTTCTGATCTTTTGGACCTGATGCCGCGGCTGGCCGACCTGGCGCGGCGCGGCGCGGCGCGTGGGCTTCTGCTGATGCCGGGAAATACCGTCGGCTACTTCGGCCCGTACGAGTCCCTGCTGCGGCACGCGAACATCGCGCGGCTGCACTGGACGGGCTGCAACGCCGGTCGCAACAGCATGGGCATCGAATCCGATGGCACCGTGAAGGCTTGTCCATCGCTGCCGCGCGAACACTACACGGCGGGCAGCGTGCGCGAGCAAGCCATCGCCGATCTGTGGCGGAACAGCGCGGGCGCGCGCCTCTTGCGCACTCGTACCGTCGAGGATCTGTGGGGCTTCTGCCGGACGTGCGAGCATGCCAGCGACTGCTTGGCGGGCTGCGCCTGGGTCGCGCACAGCTTCCTGGGCCGCCCGGGCAACAACCCCTATTGCCATCACCGCGCGCTCGTCCTCTCGCAGCAGGGCCTGCGCGAGCGCGTCGAGCGGGTTAAGGCGCCGCCCGGCACCCCGTTCGATCTTGGCGAGTTCGTCCTGTTCCTTGAGCCCATCGAAGGGGAAGGCGATGCGAAGGCCCAGCTTGCGCCGTCGTGGTCGCCGCCAGATCTCGGCGAGCGGGGCGAGCGGCCGGTACCGCGGCGGCTCGCGCTGTGTCCTGCATGTCAGCACTACTCGCCGCCAGAGACCGGGCTGTGTACGGCCTGCGGCAAAGACCTGGCATGGGCCAGCTTCGAACGTGCCGACCAGCTGCGCTCGGCGCATCGGGCGCTGACCCGCTTGCGCGTTCTGATGGAGCAATCGGAGCTTGCCCCGACTTCCGCCTGATGGCTGCTCGGACCGCGGAGGTGGATGGATCGACAAGCTAAGGAGACTCGCAAGGACGACGGTTTTCGTCGGCGCAACAGCCGCGCCTGGGTTCTCCGTCGCTCCCGACGGCTCAGCTGTCTGTCTTGTGACAAGCTGCAGCGTAACGCCATCGTAGCGAGCCAAAGACCCTCCATCCGCGCCCCCTCCTCGGATGAAGCCAGATCTCTTTTGTACTCTCGTTGCCACAGCGAAGGCAGCAGATAGGCGCCTCGTGATTTACCGTCTGTGGATGGGATGCGGCCAGCCAGCGGGGACGGCCGTATTCTGCGCAGGATGGGCGCGGTCTTGCACGTTGTGAACGCGGCGCTGCGGGGGGGATGGCGCAGGACGCGCCGCAGGTCTTACTGCTGACAGCAGAGAGTGATCGGGCTGTTCAAAGTCACGCGACCGGCCGTCATCTCCGTCGCCAAGTCGGTCGGAGCAGTACCACTGGGAGTGCAAACTGGACGCGCTTGGAAGCTGAAGGCTGCCGCTGCGGTCCCGCCCGACAGGCCGGCTGCAATGCACATGTTGGTCATGGTGGCCGCTGCCAGCTTGACCCCGCCGCCGGTCATGCAGGTCATCGAGTCGGTGAACTGGGCCTGTGTCATCGCGATCGAGCACGAATTGGCGCCTGGTCCACAGCTGCACGTGCAGGTGCGGTTGTCCGTGTAGCTGCGATACCAGACCTCTTTGAACGCAAACGGCGCGGGACAGCTTGCGGCGTTGCCGTTGAACGCGATGCAGTTGCCAGCCGCCGCCATGCAGGCGATGGTCTGGCACGTGGTCTGCGTTGGCGCCGTCGAGCAGAACTTCTGCTGATTCGCCCAGCTGGCCATCAACATGCCGCGGGATGCGGCGTCCACCGGGCAGTTCGAAACGATGTTGTCGATCTTGAAGTAGTCCGTGGCCGCCGGTGTTCCGGGAATGGCGTCGCAGTCATTGAGCGGAGTGGCGCCCGCGCCGCTCAGCAGCGCAACGTTGCCGCGTTCGACGTTGGCCATGCAGTCGGCCTGCGTGTTCGAAACATGCAAGGTACTGCTGCAGCGCCAGTTGCTGTTCGCTTGGCACGCGCAGCCCGTCGAACAGTTGCCGTTTAGCGTCAGGTTCTGGTTGATCGCGGTCGCAGTCTGCGACCCAGGACAAGTCGATGCTGCCTGGATCTTGCTGCCATAGCCGATGATCTGGTTCGTGGGATCGACGCACTTTAGGTGCGAGGTCGCGCACTGCGGATCCTCGCAGTCGATGCGGCAGTCATCGTTGTTGTCGATGCCGTCCGTGCAGTCTTCGGCGATCGACAGCGGCGACTTGTCGCAGTAGTACATGTCGACGGTACCGCCGTCCGTGTTGACGTTGTTGGTGGCGTTTAGCGCAGCGAAGTCCCAGCAGCTGGTCAGCGCGACCAGCGGCGCGGACATGAACAAGGGCACCATCAAAGCTAAGCGAAATCGACGCATTAAAACCTCCCTGGCAGTGCAAACGAAGCGAGGGGCGCGCCAATGCGCAGGCTCGAGAACTGACGCAGGCCGACTTCTTTGTTGCGGCGCAGCTCAATCGAAAGAAGAACGCCCGTCAGCACCGCACCCGCACCCGCGACGCCCAAAAGGCCATAGCCGGCAAACGACTGCCTCTCAAGCACGCCGACGTCTTCGGCGGGACAGCCCGTGGCCGAGCAGAGCGCCCTTAGCCCGTCGTAGCGGTTGCCGACCAGACCCAGCGTCACGCCACCGGCGATGGCGGCGGCCACCGTGGCAGCGCCCGCGAAGACCGAAGCCACTGGGATGCGCAGCGGCGGCTTGGCGACCGACACCTCGCCTGAATCGGCGACCGCGGTCGGTGTGGCCTTGCGCCCAAGCTCGCCTTCCAGGCGCGCGATCTCTTGGCTGATGTATTCCGAATCCGGATCGTTGGGGCGTGAGGCAATGAAGCGCTTGAAGTGATCCAGCGCATCGCGCGGCCGCCCCATGCGCACTTCGCAGCGCGCCATGTTGTTCAGCAGATCGACCAGCGGGACGATCTGATAAGCCGCTGAGAACTCCAGCCAGGCGTTGGGATAGTTGCCCTGGGTGTACAGATCGACGCCGCGCATGAAGTGCTCGCGCGCCGCCTGTTGCCGAGGCTCCGACACCTGCAGTTCCTTGGGCGGAGCACTGGCCACTTCAGACTTGCCATCGGGTGCGCTGGCTCCGCTGGGCTTGGCCGCAGCCGTCGGAGCACCCGCCTTACCCGACGCAGCGGTCGGAGCCGAAGCCGGCTTGGCCGCAGGGGCCGCAGCAGGGGCAGCGGCCGCCGGCGACGGGGCCGCCGCCGGCTTGCTGGCCGCATCGGGCGCAGGCGCTTTGCTTGCGTCTTTTGGCGTCTCCTTGCCGGCCTCGACAGGCGCGGTGGCTGGGGCATCGGGCGGCTTCTTGCCTGCCGGTCGATGCGTGCGAGCCTCGGCCACGCTGCCGCCGCTTGTGCCATCCAGCAGCAGCAGCGCGGTCAGCCCCGACGCAAACAGCGCATGGCGGGACCAGCGCCGGCGTGGAGCAGCCAAAGCAACAGAAGAAAGGGACTCTAGCGAGGGGGTCTGCGTAGGTGTCGACATGGGCGGACCAGGGCATCTTATCACCCGCTCAGGGGTCCTGTCTGCGCCGATGTCCGTGTCGGCTGCAGGTCGCGGGAAGACCACAAGCAGCAGTCCCCCCCAGAACCACGGGCAAGCGGCTATCGTTCACGCAGTCGCAGTTCCCTCACTTCGCATCCGCCCGCTGACAAGACAAGCCGCGCCCAGCCAGAAACCCCTTCAATTGGATATGAGAAGGTCAGCTCCGCTTCTTCTGCCTTGAACGACAGAGCGGATATATCCAGATACGGAACCTTCTTTTCAGAATTTCGTTCTTTTGCCAAATATCCGACAGACA
>JAYRFD010000951.1:0-20147 GCA_041908565.1 Polyangia bacterium
AAACGCAGCCTGCACGGTGTGCACTTCGGCTTCCAGGATGCCGGCCACGATCAGCACGCCGCCTTGTTCCAGGCGGCTGGAAAGGGGGGCGGCAAGCTCGATCAGCGTCGGGCCCGTCAGGTTGGCCAGCACGACGGCGAAGCGCTGATCGATCTGATCCAGCGGTGTTGTATCGCAGCGCAGGCGCAAGCTGACGTGGTTGCGCACGGCGTTTTCTTGCGTGACCTCGATCGCTTCCGGATCGATGTCGATGGCGATCGCTGTGGTCTCGGGAAACAGGCGCAGGGCCGTGATGGCCAGCACGCCAGAACCGCAGCCGACGTCCAAGATCTGCGGTACCTGCGCGACGGTGGTCGCCTCGCTGTCGGCGTTTGATGTCGTCGCAAGCTGGCGCGCATGCAGGCGCTCGGCCAGGCGAGCGAACAGCGTCACGCGATAGCGAAAGCGCGCAAGCAGGCGGTCGAGCATCAGCATGCACAGGCGCGTGCTCTCGTGACCCCCGGTGCCAAAGGCGCGGCCCGGCTCTAGGTGCAGAGTGACCTCGCCTTCGCTGGGCGTGTGGCCATCGGCTTCCCAGCTGGGCACGATGGCCAAGCGACCGATGCGGCGCGTCGTGAAGAACTTCTTCCACACGTCCCGCCATTCGTCTTCATCGCGATCGCGGACGTCGATTTCGACGGCGGGCACGACCTGACGAACGGCGTCCAGGATGGGGGGAATCTGCTCTCGCTCGTCTTCCCCCAGATACAGAAAGTACCGCGTACGGCCTTCGGGGGGCGCATCCAGCGTCGATGCATCCACCTCTTGAAAGCTGAGCTGACGCTCCATCAGCAGCGCATGCACCGCCGCCTTTTCTTCATTGGCCAGCTCGATCTTGATTTCACAGTACCGCATCGTGCGCTCCGCCCGCGCCGCGAAGGGGCGCCGACCGGACCCGTCATATCTGGGCCGCTCCGTCGAGTCAACCCCGCAGTGCCTGCGCCTTAGTGCGGCGCTTCGTCCAGTTGCATAAACGGAGCGGCGTAGTGAACCGTGCCGACATCCGCCGCTTGCCATGACGAAAGACGGCAGGCTTGCCACGATGCATCGGACCAGTCGGCGGGCGGACACAGGCCTTGCGCCCTGGCCGGGCGAAAGCCAAACCGCGGGTAGTAGCTGGCATGACCCAGAAGGACGATCGCCGCGAAGCCATGGGCATCGGCCTGCTGCACTGCCGCGCGCATCAGGGCGGACCCAACGCCCCGTCGCTGCCAGGCCGGCAGAACGCCGATCGGTCCCAGCGCGACGATGCGATTCGAATCAGACGTTCCGTCCGCGTGCACCAGCGTCGCGGCGGTCAAAAGACAGTGGCCGACGATGCCGTCTTGCGTCTCGGCGACAAGCGACCAGGCCGGGTCATAGGCCCCGACTTGCTGCAGAGAATCCAGCAGCTTGGCCTCGACCGCTGTTGGAAATGCGGCGCGCTGCACCGCACGCACGGCGGCTGCATCGCGGGGATCGCCGGAGCGCTCCTGGCGAATGTGGATCGATTGGGTGCGATGGGTCTTATCGTCTGCGTTTGGCATGGGGCTGGCCTGATCTCGCTGCCTGATCGCGATGTCCAACCTGATCGCGATGTCCAAGGTGTCTGGGGCCAGACAGTACACGGGCCGACCCGGCGGTGTCATGTGTTCGGTCTTTGCTTGCGGAGTGTGGCTCAGCCTCGGGCCGCTGCGTGACTGCGCCACGAACATGAGGTTTGACAGGCGAGAGCAAGCTCTGCAAAGTAGGCCGCCATGCTGAATGGCAAGAAGATCACCGTGGTCATGCCGGCGTACAACGCGGCCACCACGCTGCACCGCACGCTGGCCGAGATCGATCGATCGGTGGTCGACGACATCATCCTGGTCGACGACTGCAGCAAGGACAACACGGCGCAGGTCGCGCGCGAGCTTGGCCTGCGCACGCTGGTGCACGAACGCAATCGCGGCTACGGCGGCAACCAGAAGACCTGTTACACCGAAGCGCTGCGCACCGGGGCCGAAGTCGTCGTGATGCTGCACCCCGACTACCAGTACACGCCCAAGCTGCTTACCGCGATGGCGTCGCTGATCGCGGTGGATCAGTTCGATGTCGTGCTGGGATCGCGCATCTTGTCGGGCGGGGCGCTTAGCGGTGGCATGCCGGTGTACAAGTACATCGCGAACCGCGCGCTGACCGCCTTTGAAAACCTGATCACGGGCGCCAAGCTGTCCGAATACCACACTGGATATCGCGCGTTTTCGTCGGAAGTCCTGCGCACGCTGCCGCTGGAAGAAAACAGCGATGACTTCGTGTTCGATGCGCAGATGCTGGCCCAGTGCATCTACTTCGGCTACCGCATTGGCGAGATCTCGTGCCCGACGCGCTACGAGGCCGATTCGTCCTCGATCAACTTCCAGCGCAGTGTGGTGTACGGTCTGGGCGTGGTGGGCACGACGCTGCAGTTTCGCGCCAGCAAGCTGGGATTTGGGCAGCCCAACATCTTCAAGCGCGAAGGCCGCCGGCTGCCGACCGAGTAGCGCATCGCGCTGCTGCAAGCGCGGAAAGCGCCGTCTGCCGACCGAGTAGCGCATCGCGCCGACCGCGTTGGCGTCGGGTCTGCCTTGGGCTTACTTGCCGGCGCTTCTGCCCCAGACGCCGCGGCGTTCGCGCCACAGGCCCATGGCGCGTCGCGCTAGCTCGATGCGCTTGGGCAGCGCTAGCTCGTCGTGGAACACCGTCGATACCATGCTGCGGTTGACCTTGTAGCTTTTGCGCAAGCGGTCGCGGTTGGGATCGCCGGGTACGCCGGCGGCCAAGGCATCCAGGCTGATCGGCATCAGGCTGGGGGCGCTCGATGACACGCGGCCTTCGGTTGTCAGGTACTCGGCCTCGTCGGAAAAGAGGTAGAAGGTGTTGGTCAGATCGCGCACGATGCGGCGCACTGGCTCGTGCGAAAAGGCCGTGAAGAAGTCATCTTCATGGCTGGTGATTTTGCGGCGATCGCCTGGTTCCAAGGTCTGGAAGAAGACGTGCAGAAAGTCGATCGCACCGTCGATCGTGAACCACGGCTCGTCGACCAGCGACAGCAGCACAAAGCTGCACTCGGGGCCGAGCATGTACATGCCGTTTTCGCTTTGCAGCGCGGCGCGTTCTTCGGCGTGCACTTTTTCCAGCGCAGCGCTGACATCGCGTTCGGTGATCTTCTGTTCTTCCCGGCGCGACACGCGCAGGCGTTCGTCGATGCTCTGGATAATCAGCGCGCCGCAGTGCTGGATCCACGCCGGCACGCGGAAGGTCTTGTCCAATAGCAGCTGTTCTGCCGTCGCTGATTCGAAGCGCAGGCCCAAGCGCGCAAACGGCTCGCGCACCATGCGTTCGGCGCTGGATTCGTCCAAGGGACCCAGCATGCGCAGCTTGGCGAAGTTCAGCAGCGGACCAAACAAGTCCCAGCGGGCTTCGACCATTTCAGCGTGACCGGCCAAGATGACGCGACAGACCGCGCCGCCTTGCAGAAGCAGAGCGGCCACACTGCGTAGCTCTTCCAGCAGCGGCGATTGCCGTCGTTCTTCGGCTGGCGTCTTGACCCCTTCCAAGATCCCGTCGACCACATCGCGCGACCAGCCCGCCTGCTGCAGCGTCGTGGCCAGCGCGCCCAGCTGATCGTCGGAACACGCCGGCGCCGTGATCGGCAGCAAGGTGGCCAGGGCCTGCCCCAAGGTCCAGGCTTCGCGCCACTCGCCCAGAAGGTACGCGCGGCGCTCGGTGCGCAGGATGGTGTCGATTTCATCCAGCACGATGGCGATGCTGCGATCGGGATGGCGATGCGCCCACTGATCGACAACCGATCGCAGCGGCGGCAGCGCTTCGCCCAAGGCAAAGCCAGCGGCTGCGCGGGCTGGATCGATGTCTTCCCACAGCTCGCTGATCATGGCCTTCAGAAGCTCGCGGCTCGACGGAGAAGTCGTGTAGTCCATGCCGCGCGGGATGACGCGATAGCCCTGGCGTTCCAGCTCGAAACGCACGCGCTGCAGAAGCGACGTCTTGCCGATCTTGCGCGGCCCGACGATCAAGAAGTTCTCTTGGCGCTGACCGCGGATCTCTTCCAATAGCGCGCGCCGACCGTAGAACATTTCTTCGATCAGCTCTTGGTTGGCCAGGCCCATCTTGCTGCGGAAGGGCGACAGCGCGGCATAGCTGGCGGCGGCGGCCAAGCGACGGATCAGCTCTTCAACCGGGTGGTCGTGCAGAGCCGCGTGCTGCAGATCGGCGACGTCGATGGCGGCGACGTGAAACAGGTTGCGGCTCCAGCCCAGGACTTCGGGAGCCAGCTCGGGCACGACGACGATCGCAGACAGGGACGTATCGCTGATCGTGCCATCGCTGCCGCCCAGCCCGCCGTAGCTGACCTCGGCCCGTGGCAACAGACTGGGGCCTGAGCTGCCCGAGCTGAGCATCGGCAAGCGCGCACGCAGATCGATCTGCACCTGTTCCAGCGTCGATCGATCGGGCTGCGAAGCGGGCAAATACAGCACGACGCGCTTAAGCCACGGCAGCTGCCGCTTTTCGCGAAAGCGGATCTGCACGCTGCGCATTGGGATGGCGCTGTGCGGCACTTCATCGACCTGCGTGCCGTCGACCAAGTCCAAGCGGAAGTAACGCGCCAGGGCTTCGACGAAGCGGTGCTCGTCCTGCGCATCCATCCACTTGCGACAGGCGCGCGACAGATCCAGGAAGTCCTGCCAGCGGTTCTGCAGACCTTGCACGCCGGGGCGATTCCAGCCCAGCACGGCGCGTAGCTGGGCCGAGTTTCCGCCCAGCGCGCGGTCGACGGCCGCGGCATCCCACAGCGGCAGCTGACGCACCAAGTTGCGGCCGTCGATGGTATTTGGCAGCCCGGTTTCGCCATCCGAGACACCCAGAAGTCCACGCAGCCACTCGCGCACGGCCGAGCTGGTGAAGGCATAGAAGACCTTGTCGCCACCCAGTCGCAAGGTGCGCACCAAGCCCAGGCGTCGCAGGTCGTTCACCGTCGGTTCCAGCCAGCGATCGCCGCTGCGAGCGGTCTCGTCGATGCTGCGGCTGCGCACGCGCGGGCGGGGCTGTTTGAGGTACGTCCACAGCACGCTGCGCGTCTCATGCACGCTGCCGCGGACGCGCACTTTCTTCAGCCACATGACCTTGCTCAAGTCATCGATCGTTCGCTGATCCAAACGCAGGCCGGCCGCTGCGATGATCTTGCTGGTCGGCAGGCGGTCCTTGCCCGAGATCGAATACACGGGCGAATCGACCACCATGCCCGGTCGCAGATCGCTGACATCCAGATCGACGGAGTCGCTGCACAGCGCGGCCAGGTATAGCTTGTGCGGCAGGGGCAGGGCGGTCCACACCGGCTGCAGGTAGGTGCCGACGCGCGTCTCGAACGCGCTGGGTGAAAGCGGGGCTCGCGAGCGCTCGCGCAGGGCCTGTTCGACGACGGGCAGACACTCTGCAATCAGCCGCAGATCGGTGCCCGCCGCGTCGATCAGCGTGCGCATTGACGTCTGCGCCGTGGTGATCGGCAGCGCGCTTTGACCGGGCGGCGCCGATGAGCTGGGGGACAGCGACTTTTCTTCGCGCGCGTGCAGCTGATAGCTCAGCGACTGCTCCAGCTCGCTGCGCATGCGATCGTCGGTGCGATGGATGCTGTAGGGGTCGGCGACGTGATCCAGATCCAAAAGCTCGATGTGGCGGGCTCCGCTGCTTTCGGCCAGCGCGGCACCTGCTTGCCCCAGCCCGACCATGGCACCGGGGACCGACGGCGGCATCATCAGCGACAGCGCGGCCGCCTGCGGCGACAGAAGCACCAGCGATCGACCGCGATAGGCCAGGCAGATGCGCGCGCCTAGCTGCAGCAGCTGACGCTGATCCGCTTCGTCCAGCCGGGCCCGCTCGACGAGCTCTGGCAGTCCCAGCAGGATCAGGCCGCGTGCGGTGGCCGCTGCTACCGGCGATTCTGCGATGGCGCGCAGCAGGGCTTCGCTGGTGTCCAGTCGTTCGGCGCTGGGCAGGTTCAGCACGTTGCCCAAGCGCACCGAGATCTGCTGGATCAGATCGCGCAGCGATGGGTTTGTCGCACGGGCCAGCACCGGGCCAGACTGTGCACCACCGGATCCCGGGGTGACGGCGCGGGCCGCGACGTTGACCATGCGCCACTGTTCCAGCGTGTCGACCGGGCGCTCGGGCCAGTCCAGGCCCAGGGCTTCGGCGAATAGCTCGTACGCATGCGCGGGAAAGGCGGTGACCACCGCGACGGCTGCTCCCGTCGGCTTGAGCTGTTCCATCAGCTGATCGCGACGCGCTTGAAACAGGGTCGGCAAGCGCTCGGAAAAGCTGTCGAACAGGGCGCGCGCAGTCTGCCTTTGCTCGCGTCGGAACTGCCCTTCGACCAGGCGCACCGTGCGCTTGTCGCCGTCGTGGATCAGCTCGATCTCGACGCGATAGCGCAGGCCTTCAGCGGCGATGCCGGCGGGGCTGTCAACGACCAAGCCCAGCTCTTGCCCGGGCTCCAGATCCAGCGGCTCGGCTTCCAGCGTGCGCGCGCGGACTTCTTTGGGTTCGGTGGTGCGCACTGACAAGATGACGCCGTGGGCCGTGCGCGCGGCGTCGGATGCCAGGATCACGGCGTGACGGTGCACGCGGCGGCCTTCGGACACACCCAGATCCGAAACCAAGCGCACTTCGAAGTCGGGCTCGGTGCGCAGGCGCGTGGCCTCTTCGACCAGGACCTGCCACCACATCGACAGCACGCTGATCACAACTGCCGTCGGACGCACCGCCAGCATGCGAGCGATAAAGGCCCCCGGGTGCGAAAGCGGCGGGCCCGCGGTCAGCTGTTCCAGCAGCTTTTGCCGCAGTGCTCCCCGTCGCTGTTCCAGGTTGGCGGCGACTTCGTCCAGGCTGTGCGCGATCTGCGCCTTGTTCGTCTTGCGATCGACATCTTGCAGAGCGTGCGAAAGAAACGCCTGCTCTGCGGTATAGGCCGCTTCGTCGAAGAAACCCCAAGCGACATCGCGATAGCGATACGAAAGATGCTGTCCCGACAAGCTGCGCTGCGCGCGCAGCGGGCCCAGCGCTTTTTCGATCGCCGATGCCTGCAGCGACGCCAGAAGCTCGGCCAGGTTGGACACATCAAACAGCCGCTGAATGCCGCGCACGATGTCCGCCAAGGCCCAGGCATCGGGCGGAATGCCGTCGGCGGTGACGCCCAGACCGCTGCGCGATAGCTCATCGCCCAGGCGTTCGAAGTACATCTGATCGAAGCCGTTGTCGACGGCGGCTTCGAAGCGCCAGTACAGTTCGCTTTCGCTGCCCCCGCTGGCATCGCCCAGGCTGTCTTCCAGATCTTCCGAACCGACGGTCGGCAAGCGCGGACCCCAGCGTCGCGACAGGCCCAGCAGGAAGGTTCGCGAATCGGGATCGGGAAGTAGTTCGGGCTGGCACATTGCTTCGATCACGGCGTGCGGCAGGTACAGCCGAGTGCGAGCCAAGTCGCCCGCCAGATACGGCCGTTCCCAGGACAGAGCGGATCGCAAAAGCAGCGCGATATTGGTCAGCAAGAAGCGGCTTGGCTGCGTCGGTGAGACCGCTTCCAAAACAGCCACCATGTTCTTGAAGAACAGCGGCTCGTTGTGATCGAAGATCTTGGCGCGATCCAGGCGCTGCAAGGCCCGCAGGTACAGCGCAGCGGCGGCATCGGTCGCAAATGGCCAGGCGGCCGATCGCGAGTCCTGCAAGATCAGCGAAGGCAGCCAGCCGATCAGATCGTCGATGTGCTCGGGGCGAATGTTGCGCTCGATGATCTGCAGCAGATCGCCGCGGATCGTCAGCGGTTCTTCGCATAGCTGAACCAGGCGGGCGCATAGCTCGCGGGCCAGGCGGGCTTGCTGCTGATCGGCGCCGCTGCCGCTGCCAGCCAAGGCAATCGGCACCAGTGCTTCCAGCATCTGCACGATGACCAAGCGATGACGCGGCGGGCGCGGCAAGGGCCAGGTGGATAGATCGTGCAGCTCGCTGCGCGAGATCTGCGACGGAGCAGGCAGACCACCCGGAGGCGTCAGGGCCGGGCGCGTGCCCCCGCTTAGCCATGAGTCTTGCGAAGGATCGGGCTGGCACATCAGACGACAGATGTGCAGGACGCTGGACACGGCGGGCGTGCCTCGTTCGGGCTGGGTGCGGGGGATGCCGGGGGGCACGCTGGGAATCGACGTCGTGCTGCCGGCGGAAAGTGCCTTGGGAACCGAAGGCGGTGTCGATGTGCGGGTCGGTGGTGGCACCGTCGATCGAGGGCCGCTGATGGTGCTCTTGGCGAGGCTGCTGCCGACGCTGGCGCCGCCCACGCTTTGCGCGCTGGTTGCTGCGCCGCTTGCCGATCCACCGGGTCCTGCCGCCGGTCCCGAGGTAAGGCCCGAGGTCAGAATCGATCCAGCGATGCGTCCTTCGCGCGCGCTCTGCAGAAGCTCGCGCACCGCGACGGCGCGGATGTGCGGACCATAGCCGCGCAGCGCCGCGCGCAGGACATTGGCCCGCGATCCAGCAGCGCGTGAGCCCAGATCCAGCAAGCGCTCGATTAGCTCGCGGTGGCCGTCTTGCGGGTGGGCTTCCCAGCTGGCCAGCACGCCACCTTGCAGCAGGATCAGCAGGCGATAGCCGTCGCTTTGGCCTTCGTCGTTGACCAAGGGGCGGCACAGCAGGCGCTGCGGTGTCCCACCGACGGCCAGGCGAACCAGCTCTTGCCCGTCGTGCAGGTAGTCGATGGAGATGATGTGGATCTGTTCGTCTTCGGTGCCGATGGCCAGGGCTGGGCTGCCAAACACCCCCTCGGGCAGAAAGCACAGCGTCGAGATGCCCTTGCTAAACAGGTGCTGGGCCACCAAGCGCAGCGAATCGCCATCGATCGTGAACAGCTGAACCTGGCCGGTGGTCGTTCCAACGGCCAACAGGTCGCCGCCTTCATTCAGGGCGCCGCTGCAAGCACCGACGGGAGCAGGGGCAGAAACAGCTGATCGAGCAGGCTTGCGCAGGGTGATGCGCGATGCGGTGACGTGCAGCGATCCGCTGCTGTTGGCGCTGACCGAAAGCAGCTCGCTGGGCAGGGCCTGGGCCCGGACTTGCCCGTCGACCACTTCGACGGAAAGGACCAAGGTGCGACCGCGCTCGCTGGTGGCGGGAACGCGCAGGACCAGCGCTTCACGACCGCCTGGATCGACCTCGTAACCGATGGGCTCGGCGCCGGGTCCACCGCAGCGGGCTTCGGCCCGCAGATCGATGCCACCGTCGGGGCGCAGCACGTAAAAGCAGACTCGTGTGTCGTTGTTTTCGTCGATGCCGACGATGACGGCGGGCGAAACGACACCGCCTTGCTGCCACAGGCGACGCACTTCGACAAAGCGAACGCTGCCGCGAGTGGACAGACGAAGGGCAGGGCCGGCGCGTCGCTGCTGCCAGGGCCAAGGCTCGCTGCGCGGGCTGCGCTGCGATGGCAAAACGGGCTGCGATCCCGGCTGACTGCGACTGCTGGGGCTGCTGGTATTGCTGGGCACAGGTCCAGGAGCAGCAACGGAAAAGCTGCTGTCTGCCTCGCGTGCGGCAGCGCCGTCCAGAGGCTCGATGCGCAGCGTGCTGGCGCGATCGACACCCACCACCCAGCAGCCGCGTGGCCAGGTCGTCGCTCCGTTGGCCGCCGCGGGACCGGTCTGTTGCAGGGGGCCGGCCAAGGGACCGGGCAGCGGATCGATGGCGGTCGCGGCAAAGTCCAGACGCTCTGTCTCGACGGAAAAACGATCGCTGCGCAGCTCTTCCATCAGACCGATGGCCCGCAGCACGCGCATGACCACGGCGTCGTATTCTTCGTCGCTGGCGGCGTTGGTTGGCTCGCCGCGATCGGCGCGTTCGGCCAAGTGGCGCAGGCGCTGTTCGGCTTCGAAGCGCAGCGTCTGCGCGTACTCGCGAGCCCGCAGGCTGCGCACCGACAGCAGGCGCTTTAGCTCGGGCGGAGGCGAGTCGCTGCTGGCCGCTTCATCGACGCCGGTGCCCTGCGCGTGCAGCCAGTACTGTTCCAGCAGCCGTCGCGAGATGCGATCGATCTGGTGCCGCACCAGGCGCGGTGCGCCCAGGTAAATCTCGACCAGCTCAGCCAGGACGGTGCGCGCCAACAGCAGCCGCGTGTCCTGATCGCCGACGGCGTGGTTGTCGACGTGCAGCGTGCTGTGCATCTGCTTCAGGGTCAGAAGTGGCAGCGGGCCGGTTCGTGTCGCGCGGACCTCGTCGCGGGCGAGCTGCGGCAGGTGCAGAAGCAGGAAGTGCTCTAACGTCACGACGGCTTCGCGCTGCGCTCGCTCGGGCAGCTGATGCCAGCCGGGCTGTCCGGGGGTGAACCAGCGAACCAGATCGACGACGGCTTGACCGGCCGGCCCGCTGCTTTCCAGCACGCGCGACAGCAAGTACAGCTGCACCGCGGCGTGCGCTTCGTGCATCGCGGGAGCCATGCCAACCAAGCGATCGACGGCGCTGGTGCCCAAGGCGCTGTACAGCTTGCGGCAGCGCTGATCGATAAGGGGCAGATCGGTCAGCTCGTACACGCGCATGCTGCCGTCGATGCCGCCCAGCACCAGATCGACGCGGCCGGTGTTTTCGGCATCGGCCAAGGTCATCGACGAAAACAGGAAGCCGGCGTCCATGCGCCACAGAACGCCGCCGTGCAGCGTGTCCATGGCGAACACATAACCGAAGGTGGTGCCTCCCAAAAGCAGGCCGCTGCCCGGCAGCGGAGACTGCGCGCCCAAGCGACGCGCCGACGCATGCGCCAGGCAGACGAAGCGCCACTCGGGGAACAGAAGCTCGCGCAGGCGCCCTTCGCGATCGATGCGCTGCAGGCCGCCGCGCGTATAGGCGACGACTAGCTCGTCTTCGCACAGGACCAGATCGGCGACTTCGCCGGGCAGAAAGGTCAGGCCCCGCGTCTGGGGTCCTTCAAATGGGCGGCGCACCTGCCGGTCATCGAGGATCTCGACCCACAGGCGGCCGTCTTCGGGACGGGCCCGCAGCACGGGCACGCGTCCGGGTTCGCTGCTGTCGCCGATCAGGCGGATCTCTCCACCGGCGGCGCTGATGCCGGCGGCGCGGGCGGTGTTGCGGTGCTCAAGCTCGGCGACGTCCCAGTTTTGGCCATCGCAGGTCAGCTTCAGCTCGCGATAGACGCTGCCGTCGGAGTGTTCATCCAGCGAGGTGACGATGGCTTCCTTGCGATTGAACACGCCGAAGGTCGCAAACGACACACCCAGCGGCTTGCCGCGAAAGCGATGGCTGCCGATAAGCCACGTCGCCGGGCCTTCGACTTCGTTGGGATCGCGGAAGCGCCGAGGCGTGTGGACGTTGTGATCGGCGTCAACGACCAGCATCTCGTTCTGGCCATCGCCGTCCAGATCGGCGACGCGAATCAGCAAAAGACCGCGGCCAAAGCGCAGGTTGCTGCGCAGAAGAGCCGGGCGACCGCGAAAGCGGCACAGGCGGACAAGCTCCCGCGCGGCCTGTTCAGGACTGTCGGGCACCGGCGTGACGGCCAGGTTGGACAGGGCTCGGTACTCTTCCACTTCCGGCGTGGCCGGCCGCGCTTCGATCCGTCGTACCCGCGGTTCTGACATGCAGCGATTCTACCTCTGCCTACCCACAAGACGGCCAGCCCGATCCTCGGCATCGCGGCACGTTTCGCCTGGGCCTGCGCGTCTTCGGCTGCGTTGTCGCGGGGTTCGCGACGCTTTTCGCATCAAAAACAGCGCCTTGACAGAAGGGACGGCCTGCGCGACGACTGCAACATGAGACATCGGGGTCCTTTCTTCTCAATCCGGGGTGTCCTGTTGTCCTCTGTCTTCATCCTGGGGGCATCTTGTTCATCGGAACGCTTGGTGGACTTTGGCGACGAAGAAGGCGGTGACCCCAAGCCGATGATGCCCGGCGGCACCCCGCAGGCCTGCAAGCTGGATCGCGACTGCGGAGCCGGCCGTCGCTGCGTGGACAATCGCTGCATTCCCGACGGCGGCACCTGTCGACCGCAGCCCAACGGCGACGACGAGTGTCAGGCCGATTCCTACTGCGCGTGTCCGCCCGAGGTTCGTTCCAGCGGCTGCGTCTGCATTCCCTGGGGCAGCAAGCCGCGCGGCACCCACGACGAGATGTGCAGCGGCGAGGCCTTCGCGCCCGGTGACTTCAAGAACCCCGTCCTCAAGTGTCAGTGGCCGGCCGGCGGCGGCGCCAACGGCTATTCCAACGTCATTTCGACGCCGCTTGTGATCGATCTGGATCGCGACGGTCAGGCCGAGATCGTCTTTGCCACCGGCTATCCCGGCCCGGTGCACTTGGTGGCGATGTCGGGCGCCGACTGCTCGGTCAAGTTCGACAAGACGACCGACATCAGCGGCTGCACGCACATCGCGGCCGGCGACCTGGACGGCGATGGCAAGCCCGAGATCGTCGCGCTGGCTCCCGGCGTCGCGGTCTATGACAACCAAGGCAACTTGAAGGCCAGCATCAGCACGCCCGGCACCGGTGCCTGCACCCAGGATTACCCGCCAGCCATCGCCAACGTCGACGGCGCCGGCCCGCCCGAGATCATCACCGGCGCGCAGGTCAGCCGCTACACCGGCGGCCCGACGCCGAAGATCGACGTGCTGTGGAACGGGTCGGCGGCCGGCGGTACGTGGGGCATCATCGCCATCGCCGAAGACCTGGATGGCGACGGCAAGCTAGAAGTGATCACCGGCAACCGTGTCTTCGACGGCACCACCGGCGCTGACAAGACCAAGACGGCGCTGCGCAGCGCTCCTTCTGGCTATCCCGCGATCGGCGACTTCAACGGCGATGGGCACCCCGACATCGTCTTGGTGTCGTCGCAGAGCGGCAACCAAAAGGTGTCGGTGATCGACTACCACAACGACCGCTTTTTGATGCCTTTGACCGGCGCCACCAACGGCTGGGGCGGCGCACCCACCGTCGCTGACTTCGATGGCGATGGCCGACCCGAATTCGCCACTGCCAGCGCCAACAACTACTACGTGTACAGCCCGGACTGCTTGGCGTCGCCCAAGCCCGCCAAGTGCTTGGGCAGCGATCCCGGAGTGCTCTGGCAGTCGCGGACGCAGGATAGCTCGTCGGGGTCGACGGGATCGTCGGTCTTCGACTTCAACGGCGACAAAGTGGCCGAGGTCGTCTATCGCGACGAGTGCTGGCTGCGCGTCTACAGCGGTCCCGACGGACGAAAGCTGTTCGCGGCGCCGGTTTCATCGGGCACCGATCTGGAAATGCCGGTCATCGCCGACACCGATGGCGACGGGCACGCCGACATCGTGGTGCCCAGCGACAGCGTGCAGGGCGACAACTGCCGCAGCGGCATCTCGGCCACTGAGCTTGGCATGCCGCACGGTCCACCGACGCAGGGCATCAAGGTCTACAAAGATCCCATGGATCGCTGGATGCCATCGCGCAGCATCTGGAACCAGCACGCCTATCACATCACCAACGTCGCGGACGACGGCAGCATCCCCACCGTCGAAGCGTCGAACTTCCTGACCTACAACAACTATCGGCAGAACGTGCAGGGCGCGATCGCGGGCACGCGCACGCCGCTGGGCGATGCGACCGGCAAGATCGGCATCGCGCCGGATGCTGGTGACTGCATCACGGTCTATCGCCCGTCGGGCAGCGTCTGCAATCGCGGCACGGCACCGATTCCCGCTGGCATGCCGAACACGTTCTATTTGGGCGATCCGCGCATGCCCGGTGCCATGAAGATCTGCACGGCGCGCACCATGGGCGAGCTAAAGGTCGGGGCCTGCCAGACGATCTTCTGCGAGTGGAAGGATCCGACGCTGGGCCCCTATGATCTGTGGCTGCGCGTCAACGACGATGGAGCGTCGCGTCCGTTTGGCCAGTGCAAGAGCGGCAACGATCTTTCACACATGCCCAATGCCGGCTGTTCGCGGCCGCCGGGATAGGGTTAGGGTGCAGCACACGTGGTGATCTGGATGGCTCGATTGCGGTGCAGCGCTTGTTCGCGTGGGCTGAGTGTTCTGTGGCTGACCCTGGCTGGGCTGGGTCCGTTGGCTGTGGTGCAGGCTGCAGAGACCTCGTCTTCGACGGCACCGCCATCTGCGGCCGCTCCGTCGGTTCCCTCCGCCGTCCGGGCGACACCTGCGGGCGCTGGGGCGACACCTGCGGCAGCGGCGGCTTCGGCGACGACCGCAGCAGCGACGACCGCAGCGCGGGGTTACTACATCACGCGCAGCGGCACGGCGATGGGAACGGCGGTGCAGATCCGCGTCTTTGTCGACGAACCGGAAGCAACGCACAGCGCCGAAAAAGAGCGCGAAGTGGGTCGCCACATCGAAGCGGCGTTTGCCGAAATTCGCCGCTTGGAAGCGCTGATGACGACGTGGCGTCCCGAGAGCGACGTGTCGCGCATCAACGCGCAGGCGGGCAAGGCCGCGGTCAAGGTCGCGCCGGAAGTGGTCGATGTCGTGCAGCGCTCGCTGCACTTCGCGCGTCTTTCGGGTGGCGCGTTCGACATCTCGTTCTATGCCTTAAAAGGCCTGTGGCGCTTTGACGACGACCTGTCGCCGACGCTGCCGGATCCACAGCAGGTGCGACAGCGCTTGCCGCTTATCAACTGGCGGAAGATCTTCGTCGATTCGCAGCAGGGCACGGTGCGGCTGGGGCAAACCGGCATGGCCATCAACCTGGGCGGCATCGGCAAGGGCTATGCCGTCGACGCGGCGGTGCGCGTATTGCGGCAGGCCGGCTTGAAAAGCGGCTTGGTGCAGGCCGGCGGCGATCTGATGATCTTTGGCAGCAAAGGCGGGCAGCCGTTTATGGCCGGGGTTCGCGATCCGCGCAGCCCCGATCCAGCGGATTACTTCGCGGTGTGCCCGATCGTTGACCACGCGTTTTCGACGGCCGGCGACTACGAACGAGCCTTCATCTATCCCGGCGATCGCAAGCGTTACCACCACATCTTGGATCCACGCACTGGGTATCCGGCGCGGGCCGCGCGATCGGTGACGGTCTATGCCAAAGATGCGACGGTCGCCGATGGCTTGGATGATGCGATTCTGATCCTGGGGGCCAAGCGCGGGCTGACCTTGATCGAGTCAATTCCCGACGCTGGCGCGATCATCGTCGACGCCGAAAATCGCGTGCATATCTCGTCTCGGCTGCGTTCTTTGGTGCGGGTTGTTCACCCACCGACCGACGGAATTTAAGACGGAAACAGGGAAAGGGGCGGGCTTGGGGCGGCGTCAGCCGGTGACGGCGCAGGCAGGCGGGCTACTTTTCCAGGATGCGGCCCAGGATGTACAGCAGCACCAGCAGGCCGAACAGACCCCCGACGACGACCATCACCCAGAACTGCCAGCCGCGGCCCGCCGTCTCGGCCGGCTCGAAGGGGGGAAGCTGCAGGGAAATGGGCTCGGACAGGGTGTCTTCGTTGCCCTTGTGGAACGCGACCTGCACGGCGTGCATGGCGTTGTCGCCGCTTGCCGTCAGACCAAACGAGACGATGCCGGCGGCAAACAGCGTATCGCTGACTTCGGCGAAGCGCGCGGGAATCTCGTCAGCCGTCTTGCAGCGACGGGCCGTGCCGGACGTCGTCTTCGAGATATCGATCAAAGAGCGCAGGCGGCCGGCTTCAAACTGGGTGAAGCCGATGCTGTCGATGACGGCGCCGGCCTCGCGCGCGCGCCGCGCCACTTCGGTGAACGCTTCCTTGCCCGCCGAGGTATCGATGCCATCAGAAAACAGAACGATTCGGCGGCGACGTTCTGGTTTTTCGCGGGCCAGATCGACACCGACGCGCAGCGCATCGACCAGGCGGGACTCGGTGGCATCGGCATCCACCGCCAGCTTGTCTAGTTCGCGGGCGATGGCGTTGGGGTGACCGAAGTCCTCCAGGCGCTTGACCTCGGTCGCGAAGCCGATCAGCGCCATGCGGCTTTCGGCGTGGTGCTTCAGGATTGCCTTGGCCAGCTTTTCCGCCCCGGTGCGCACGCTCTTGATCGCGGGCTCCATCACCGACGAAAGCTGCACGACCAGGATCAGGTCGATCGGCTCTTTCGCTTCGGTCACCGGGACATGCGTGATCTGCAGATCCTTCTGTTCGACGGTGTCCAAAAACAGCTTGTATCCGCTCTTGGATCGGATGGGCTTGCCGTCGCTGTCCACCATCGTGACGTAGGTCTTTAGGAACGGCAGCTTTTCGCCGCTGGCGCCTTCCAGCAGCACCCGGATGTCGTCGGCAAACGCGCTTCGCGAAAGCAAGATGCCCAACATGGCGATCCACAGCGACCAGCGCGCGAATCGGCGATGGCCCCGGACTGACGCGACTCTTGGCTCCCGTACGTGCATGAAGGACCTCGGACCTTTAGAGACTTGCTTACGATAATAGGGCGAAGAGGGGCCGCTTTGGCGGACTTGCGCGGCGGGTCGCTGTGATTGGGCGCGCTGCGGCGGTCGGGCTGGCAAGTGGTTCCACTCGGTCGCAGGGGTCGGGCAATCTGTCCGCAGTCCTTTCGATGGGCCCCCGAAGAGGGGTCCCTGCGACGCCGAACGATCGACAAGGGGGCGACCCAAGCGCCGATCCATGCGCCGATCCATGCGCCGACCCAAGGGACGAGCGAAGCGCCGATCCAAGCGCCGGACGAAGTGACGGAAAGCTGTTGAGCCCAGTTGGTCGTTTGCACTACGTTCCCGCCGTATTCCCGTTCCAAAAAAGCCTTTACTGACGGGTAGTTAACGGCAACCGGCGGAGGTTCCCATGCGTGCGTGGTTCCGGCTTGGCTCGATATTGAGCGTCAGCATGATCCTTCTTGCCGCCTGCAGCGGCGGGGGAGGGGGCGGCTGTGGCAGCGGTGGGTTGGGCAAGATCAAAGGCGGGTTTCCCGTCGACAAGCGGTCCGAAGGAGCGGTCCAGCTGCGTCTGACCAAGGGCCTGTTCGACTTCATCGAAGCCAATGCCAAAGGCATCATCGACGCGCTGCTGCCGCCAAGCGGCATCCCGGTGCCGTCGTCGTGTGGCGGTGACACCGAGATCTGCTGCGGTCAAAGCTGCAAGGTGTTGTTCGGCTTCCAGTCGCTGAACATTGATCCGGCGCCTCCGTCGACGCTGCGCGTCAGCATTCGCACCAAGCTCAAGGCGGAACCGGACTTCAAGTTCAAGGTGAAGGTGGGGCCGTTCTCAAAGACCTGCGAGATCCGCCTGGACACCACGCGCAAGGGCCGGCCCGACGTTGGGCTGGTGCTGCCGGTGCTGGCTCGCACCAATGGCGAGACCAAGCTGGGCAACATCGACTTCGACACCGGCGGTCTGGACATCCAGGACCTGGACAACGGCGATCTGGAAGTCCGCGGTGACATTGTGTGCGACACCATCGACTTCCTAAAGGGCCTGTTCCTGGGGACGATCAAGGACCAGATCAAAAAGCAGCTCGCCGGCCCGCTGTCCGGCGTGTTCTGCCAAAAGTGCATGGCCAAGGACGACTGTTCGTCGCTGGCCGACCAGGGCTGCATGGCCAACAAGTGCATGCGCAAGGGCACCTGCATGCAGCAGCTTGGCGTGGAAGGGCGCATCGATCTCAGCGGCTCCCTGCCGGGTGGCTCGGGCGGCCTGGACATCTATGCGGTGGCGGGCGGCTACACCGACGTCGAAGCGGCTCCGACCAGTGGACTTTCGATGGGCATGCTGGGCGGCGCGCTGGCCACGGCGCGCAGTAGCTGTGCTCCGCTGCGACCTGCTCCGACGCGGCCGCCTGGATCGCTGGCCAAGACGGCCGCCTTTGCGGGCAACACGGCCCCGAACGGCAAGGCGTATCACGTCGGTGCCGGTCTATCGACGCTAGAGCTGGATCTGCTTGGCCACGGCTTCTATGAATCGGGCGGCCTGTGCTTGGCCATCGGTACGGAACAGGTTGAGCTGCTGTCGACCGCCACCCTGGGCGTCTTGATCCCGTCGCTGTCTGACCTGACGCGCGGCGTGCCATCGGCCCTGAAGATCGCGGTGCGGCCGCAGTACGCGCCGACCTTCGCGATGGGCAAGGGCACGTTCAAGACCGACCCCATGGGCAAGCGCGTCATCGACGATCCGCTGCTGCACTTGAAGGTCAAGGATCTGGCCCTCGACTTTTACGTCTACATCGACGAGCGCCCCGTGCGCTTCATGCGTCAGACCATCGATCTGGACGTGCCGCTGGCCTTGGATGTCGACGGCATGGGCAAGATCATCCCGATGCTGGGCGACCTGACGATGGGCTTTAGCAACGTCCGGGTCAGCGACAGCGCGCTGCTGCGAGAAACGCCAGCGACGCTGGCCGGCCTTCTGCCGGGTCTGTTACCGCTGGTGCTGGGCGCAGTGGGCCCGACGCTGGGTGAGTTCGAGCTTCCGGATCTGATGGGCATGAAGCTAGAGCCCGTGCAGATGACATCGGCCGCCGACAAGACGGGCAAGCTGGAATACCTGGGCCTGTTTTTGGGCATCAAGCCCAAGATGATGCCGCTGGTTCCCGACCTGATGAGCGTCGAGCCAGGCGCGCAAGTGGCCGTTCCCGCGGTGGTCGCGTCCGAGACCTATGCCGACCTTGTCGAGCTGACCGTTCCGACGGTGAACGCGCTGCGCGGCGGCAGCAAAGTGCAAGCGACGATCAAGCTGGATGCCAAGAACGCGCAGGCCGGTCGTCACGAATGGCAGGTGCGCATCGATGGCGGTCTGTGGCAGCCGTTTGACAGCCGACCCTATGTGACGCTGGATGACGCGGTGCTGCGCTTGCCGGGTACGCACACCGTCGATGTGCGGGCTCGCTTGGAAGGGGTCACCGACAGCTTGGATGCGACGCCCGCGCGGGTCACGCTGCAGGTGGCACCGGCGGTGGACGGCGCCAGCGCGGATGCGGCGGCGCGTGAAAAGGCCGTGGCTCCGACGGTGGGCGGTGAAGGCGGCAGCCTGGATGTGCCGCGCGGTGGCTGCAGCATGGGCGGCGGCCTGTCGCAATCGGGACAGCTTGGGCTGGGTGGCTTGGTGGTGGGCTTGCTCGTTCTGCTGGGGCTTTCTCGACGCGGTCGGCCTTCGCGCTTCACGCTGATGGGCCTGGCGGCCGCCGGCGGCGCCGTCCTGGGGGCGGGGGGCAACGTCGCCTGTCAGGGCAACAAGATCGGCGACAACGGCATGAACAGCGACGGGCCCAAGGGCTTCTACAGCAACATCGATGAAGTCGGTCGCTATGCCAGCGCGGTGGCCCGCGACGGCAAGATCTACATCGCTGCGTACAACTCGAACTACGGCGACCTGGCCTATACCGAGGTCGGCTTCGACGAGGCCCAGACCGCCAAGCTGGAGTGGTATCCCGTCGACGGTCTGCCCAGCGGAGAGCCAACCAACAAGTCCAAGGATGCCTTCCGCGGCGGCTACGACGATCCGGCCGATGACGTGGGACGCTTTGCGTCGCTCGCTTTGACCAGCAAGGGCACGCCGGTGGTGGCGTATCAAGACGTCACCAACGGCACGGTCAAGCTGGCATCGCGGCCGGACAAGGGCAAGGGCTGGCAGACTGCGACGATCTCGGCGACCACCGATGGCAAGGCGGGTAACTGGAACAGCCTGGTGCTGGACGACACCGACGTGCCAAGCATCGCCTACCAGGTGTTGGCGGTGCGCAAAGACGAAGGCAAGTTCGTGTCACAGCTTGTGGTGGCCAAGGCCGGCAGCGTCGACCCCGTCGGTACAGAAGGCTGGCAAAAGACCGTGATCGAAGAAGCCGCGACGTCCTGCGCGGGTCTGTGCGACATGGGCGAAGCCTGCGTGTACATCGATCCGGCCAAGAAAGATCGCCTGGCCACGCAGTGCAAAAAGAACGAAAGCGGCTGCATGCCGGGCTGCAAGAACACGCAGGCCTGCCTGGCTGGCAAGTGCGTCGATGCGCTGGGGACTCCGCCGTCGGGCAAGAGCGAAGGCACCGGTCTGTATGCGCGTCTTTTGCGCAGCAGCAGCGGCTTGGTCGTGGTCTTCCATCACGCCAACAGCGGCGCCGTCAAGCTGGCGGCGGCTCCTGACTGGAAGGTGGTTACCGTCGACG